>JBPCTA010000263.1:0-3219 GCA_051006595.1 Pirellulales bacterium | reverse complement strand
TCGCCCTCACGAGCAGGGGTGTTGATTCCTGCCGCATGACGTTCTCGAACGTCGCCGCCACCACCAAGGGAAAAGGGGGCAGGCGTGCCTCTGGATTGACGTGGATGGCCTGTGCGGCCGACACCTGGTAACGACGGTCGTACGCCGCGTGCGCCAGGGAAACGAACCTGTTGAAGGTGTCGATACGGCCTTTCGCCAGCCCGTCGAGCAGTCCGCGCTTGATCATCGCGTCAAGGAACTGGCGGAGGTTCGAGATGTCGATCTCCATCACTTCCCCGAGCTTGATGCTCAGAAACCCCTCGAGTCCCATCTCCCCAAGGACTTCGTCGCGGCCCGTGTCGCGAGCGATCCGCCGAAGTTTGTCGTAACAGGCGAGCGCCTGCCGCTCGTCGCCATAGAGGTAGGCAAACACCGCGGCCTGCTGCAGAAACGACTCGTATCCACCGAGCAGATCGGCCGCCGTCGCCCGTCCGAACTCCCCGGCGGAGAGGCCCTCCTCCGATTCGCTCATGGTCACGGCATCCCGCATGCCCTGCTCGTAGGCGTCAATGAACCGCGGATCGGGCAGGATATCGATTCGATTGGAGAGCGGGTCGAACTCGATGCGGCCGCTGCGCATCAGGTGCTGCAGATTGCCCAGCCGGGTGCGGACCAGGTTGAGTTCGTTGATGTGGTCTCGGTGGCCGCTCTTGCGGGCGATGCCGATCCCCTGCTCCGCCCAGTAGATCCCATGGGCGTGGGGATGCGCCCAGTCGAGCGGGCCATACTTCCGCATCAACCCCAGCATGACCGCCGGATCCATCCGATACCGCTCGACTAACACTCGCCTCCGCAAGCAGGGCACGATGAGCTCGAGCACCGCCCGACGAAGTCGCTCATCAGACTGGAGGGCCTCGACCAGCGGCCGGTTGGTGCCCTCGGGCAGTCCGGCCCCGAAGCGGATCCGGGCGTCGATCGACTGGCCGTAGAGCGTCACCCGTTGCAGCATCCGCACAAAACCCTCGTCCGCTTCAGCTCCGTGCTCGGCGATCACGGCGAGGGCATCCCGCACATCGGCATTCTTTCGCAGGTCGTCGAGCGTTGCGGCGTTGGCGATGGTGGCAAAGCGCTCGATCGTCCGTTGGGTCGTCACTCCTCCGGTCATGTCGCCGAGCAGTTCCCGCATGTCCCGCGCCAGGCATGCCTTGAAGTACCAGTGCTCGCGATCGCTCTTCCCACCGATCTTGTGGAAGTAGATCCAGCCGAGTTCCATGGGGAGGTCCGGGTCGTCGGGGTTGAGGGGAATGCCCCGGGTGCGCAGCAGCTCCATGCCCCGCTTCACCCATCCCCAGCGCTCCTCGGGAACGCGGGTCGCGGCCGAGATGTTGTAGGCGAGGTTCCAGGCCTGAAACGCCCAGACCCGGGGAAACCGCGGCTGCAGCGTCGTGATCCACTGGCTCAGCGTCTGCGCCTCGTAATGCAGCCCCTGATCCTGCAGATGAGTTGCCCGCATCCAGAGGGCGTCGATGGCGAGTCCTCGAAACGTTCCGAGCGCGGCGGTTGCCAGGGCGAACTGCGGCGGCATGCCCTGCGTTTCCGCCAGCGAGACCGAGAGGTTGAGCCGCTGCCGGTCGCGGCCGATGGACCCGGCGAGCGCCCCTGCCGACACCAGGGCGCAGCCGCACACCACGCAGGCGATGGCCACGATGCTTCGGTCACCCATGACTAAAACTACTCATGCGGAAGAGCGAACGAGATCCCGGCGCTCGAACACGTACCAGCCGATCGCACCGATCGCGCAGGAATAGACGCCGCCGAACAGGACCAGTCGACTCACCACGTCGCGGAGCGGGATGGCCACGCCCGTGGCGAGGTGCGACACCGCCGCATCGCTGGAGAACGAGGGCAACGCCGCGAGGATCCCATCCGTGAGCATCGCCAAGGCCATCCGGAACGCATGCCCCGGTTGGCCGGTCCTGAGAAACCCGGCGGTGTAGGAGAGCCTCTCGATCGCCCGCTCCCACGTGCCTGCGGCCGTCACGTTGTAGGGGCCCAGGGCGGCGCCGAAGAAGTCATTTCCAACCGCAGCCATGTAGAAGATCAAGGCTGTCAGGATCGCCAGCGGTAGGTCGAGCATCGCCCCCGCCGCAACGCCGACCGCAGCCACCAGGGCCAGTTTGGACCACATCACCATCAGGCAGCGGATGAGGTTCGCCTGAAAGCTTCCCTCCCGCACCAGCAGTTTCATCCCATCGCCCGGAGGAAATGTGATCGCGGTCGCCCTGGTTTCACCCGGCGGCACGAGATTGCGGTTGGCGATTCGCACTCGGAGATCCCCAGACTCCGGCATCCTGTCCCTCGGGAGGTCGAGCACCTGCCGGACGCGGCTGGCCAGCGTGATCTCGGTATGGATGCCATTCGTCATGGGCCACGGGTGGTCATCGAGCCAGATGGCAAAGCGGACATCGGCCAGATCCACGTCCACGTTGGTGACTCGTGGCTCGAGTTGCAACTGGACGGCGGATGCACGCCCCCCTGCGATCTCGCGGCCAGGAAACACGAAGGTGGTCTCCATGTCCGGCGTCACCGTATGCCACTGGCTGGCATACTCCCGACGAATCCGAGCACGCACCGCCTCGGGATGTTGCCCAAACGCCTCAGGCTCATCGGCTTCCAGGCGGGCGATCGCCGCGGTGATAGCCGACTCGTAGTCCTCGGGCCGATCCGGATGCGGGGCGAGTTCGCGTCGCGCCGTCAGCACTTCCCGCTCGAGGGCCTGACGGTCCGACTCATCCGCTGCCGGGCCGGCGGCCAGCAGCTGCACCAGCGCATACACCGCCGTCCCCGCCAAGGCCACGAGCAGCATGTCGTAGAGAACGATGCCAAGCCACTTGCCAACGAGGTATTCCCAGCGCCGGATCGGCTTGGCGAGCGTCAGGTGAATGCGGCCTGATTCGATGTCGCCGCCGACGGTTCCGCACGCCAGGAACACCGTCAGGAGGCTCAGGAACAGGCCGGCACCGCCGAGCGTCCACTCGATCAGAAACTGCACCCGGTAGGCGAGCCGCTCGTCCGTGCCGATGAGCAACGGCAGCACGGCGACCAGTGCGATGAATCCGACCAGCATCACCACCGCGGACCGCATCCGAACCGCCTCATCGAGGACAGCCGCCGCCACTCCCCCGATGCCCGATGCCCATCCGAGGAGGCGGCGCAGCACAGAGAGCCCCGCCAGGAATC
>JBPCTA010000262.1:0-4540 GCA_051006595.1 Pirellulales bacterium | reverse complement strand
ACCACTGAAAGAGTTGCATGCCCCGCGCGTCCGCAGCACGATCGCCTAAAGCCACGTCGACCTCAACCTCGGCCTCGAAGAGGCCCACTCCAGCATCCGCCAGACCCAGCAGTGTACGCACGGCGGCCGTGCCGCAGCAGCCGGCCGCCGATGTGGCCGCGGCGCGGAAGATCGTGCTCGATCTCCTGGCCATCCCAGGTGTGTCCGGCGACGAGAAGGCGGTCGCGGAGCGGATTGTGAAGTGGCTTCGCGACGCCGGCTGCCCCGCGTCGGCGATCGCGTTTGACTCCGCCCACACCAAGACCCCGCTGAAGGGCAACGTAGGCAACCTGATCGTGCAGCTGCCCGGCACGCTGCCCGGGCCTCGACGGCTGCTGATGGCCCACATGGACACGGTGCCGGTCTGCCTCGGGGCCAAGCCGGTGGTCGCCGGCAAGGTGGTGAAGAGCGCCGACCCGAAGACGGGACTCGGCGGCGACGACCGCGCCGGCGTGGCGGTGGTGCTGGCCACCGCCGTGCAGCTCCTGAAGGCGAAGCTCCCCCATCCGCCGCTCACGCTCCTGTTCGCGATCCAGGAGGAGGTCGGCCTCTATGGTGCGCGGTTCGTGAAGGCGGCCGACCTGGGCCGACCGAAGCTCGCCTTCAACTTCGACGGTGGTGCCGTCGAGAAGATCACGGTCGGCGCCACCGGCGGCTACCGGATGGACATCGCCATCGAGGGCATCCCCAGCCACGCGGGCGTCGCTCCGGAGAAGGGCGTGTCGGCGATCGCGATCGCGTCGCTGGCGATCGCGTCGCTGGTGCAGGACGGCTGGCACGGACTGGTCGCGAAGGACGGCAAGCGGGGCACGAGCAACGTGGGTGTGATCCATGCGGGTTCCGCCACCAACGTCGTGGCGGATTCAGCCACCCTTCGCGCCGAGGCCCGCGGACACGACACCGCGTTTCGCGGCAGGATTGTCAAGGCGATCGAGAAGGCCTTCGCCGAGGCCGCGAAGAAGGTGAGGAGCGCCGACGGCAAGACGGGCAAGGTGACGGTGGAGGGCCGGCTCGACTACGAGGCCTTCCGGCTCGCCGATGACGAACCCTGCGTGGTAGCGGCCCGTGAAGCGGTGCGCAGCGTCGGACTCACGCCGCGTCTCGACATCTCGAACGGCGGGCTCGACGCCAACTGGATGGCTGCCAACGGGGTGCCCACGGTCACGCTCGGCTGCGGCCAGATGGACATCCACACCACCGAGGAAAAGCTCGACCTCGCGGCCTTCGAGGCTGCCTGCGAGGTCGCCCTGCGGCTCGCCTCCGGAGGGGTACAAGCCACACGGCCGTTAGGCCGCGGGCTCCGCCCCTCAACGTCCGCCCCTCAGAAGAGCATCATGAACTGGGTCTGAATGGCGGTGCCGGAGTAGCCGGCACGGTAGGGATAGAGGATGTTCTGGGCCGGATTGCGGTTCATGTGCAGGGCCTCGAGCGTGAATCGGCCCTGCCGCGACTTGTTCACATACCAGTTGAAGCCGCCGCCGTATTCCTGACCGGTGCCGTAGGGGCCGGTGACGGCGCTCGATCGCGCGTAGACCTCGTAGGTTCGCGGCACGAAGCACCACGATACATAGCCGAGACCACCGTGGTCGTAGATACTCGACCGCTCGAACGTGCCGGTGCCGACAAAGTTGTCGAGCAGCCGGAAGTAATACTCGAAGTTGACCGCCCAGCCGGCATACTTCCAGCCCGCATCGACGGTGGCGAGTTGAAATGCATACTGCCGAAGCTGGCTGTTGGGCCCCAGTGCGTTGGGAAATGCCAACGGCGTGCCGTCGGAGAGCCGCACGATCGTGTCTTCCGGATTGAGGCCGGGGAAGATGATCGCCTGCGTCTTCGCGTAGGTGCCGCTCATGCCCACGCGGATCGCCGGATCGTCGTGGGCCTCCATGTCGGAGTAGCCCAGGCCGAAGGGGCCGAGGGGCTCCCACCAGGTGTTGCCGGCCCAGGCCATCGAGGTGCCCCGGCGGAGCACACCCGCCTGGCCGCCGTCGATCGCGTTCCAGACGCCAGCCTGGTAACTCACCGACTTGTCGAAGAGCGAGCCGACGGCGAAGACCCCCGGGCTGTAACCCGGGCGAAAGAAGGTGTTGGCCATGCTGCGGTCGACGCCGACCGTCCACGGCTGGCCATCGACCCACTCCCGGGAACTCGGCACGATCGTGACACCGCCCGCGATCGTGACCGCCTCGCTGAACTCCCAGCCCAACGTGCCCAGCGGCACGAAGGCCGACCGCACCCCCATGTCGGACGTGCCGAAGAGCGCCACGCGGTAGAGGAGCCGCTCGTCGGCCACGTGTCCCGAGAAGGCCAGCAGCACGCGGTTGAGGTTGAACGTGTTGATGTTGTTGATGGGCAGCGTCGTGCCGGCGGAGTTGGTCCACGAGGTGGCCGACCTCGCAAACTCCAGCCAACGGAGCTGCATGAATCCGCTCATCGCGACGGAGATCGGAAAGCCACGTGCGGATTGGTAGAGGAGCAGGCCCTTCGGGGGCGCGATATCGGTGGCCGGGATGTATTTCGGACGCGGGATGCCGGCGAGCCGCGCCTCCACGGCCTGATCCACGAGTTCCCGGATCCGCGCCTCCTGCTCCGGGTCTTCGTGCGTGAGCGCCTCCTCCATGTATTGCGCCGGCTCCACGCCGGAGTCGGTTTCCGATGGTGGGGCGTCGTCGCCGCGCGCCCCGGCGGGAGCCGCTGCCGCGAGGAGGCAGAGCAGGAGGAGGCTCGGGCAAAATGATGGCGATGCGCGCATGGTGACCTGCCCTCAAAATCGGGTCCGGATGCACCGGTCGTGCAAGATTTTTGGATGAGGAAAGATGGGTGGCCTGCGGCAACAGTGCCGAGGCTTGCATTCCCCCGCCGGGGGAGTTCTGGGGAATGCGGATTTTCCACCTCAGAGCCGCTTGACCCCCGGTACCAAGCGGCTACCCTGTATTTGTTTTCCAAATGATGCATGGCGGCATCATTTGTTTTTTTGATCAGGGATGAGGCGGGTCGGCGTTTCTGGGCCGCATTGTGCGGATTCCCGTGAACCTGAAGTCTCTGAAAATCTTCTGCGACATCATTTCCCGCCGCAGCTTTTCGAAAGCGGCGGCCGAGAACGGCATTTCGCAATCCGGGGCCAGTCAGGTCGTCGGCCAACTGGAGCACCGGCTGGGCGTGCAACTGATCGAGCGGTCGAAGCGGCCCCTCGTGCCCACCCGTGATGGTCAGGCCTTCTACGACCGCTGCCGCAAGATCATCGCCGGCTACGACGCCCTCGAAGACGCCGTCCGCACGCTTCACGACGAGGTCGCCGGCCGCGTGCGGGTGGCGGCGATCTATTCCGTGGGCTTGCACCACATGAGTCGCTACGTGCAGGAATTCATGAGCCGCCATCCGAAGGCCAACGTGCGGCTCGAGTATCTCCATCCCGATCGGGTGCTCGAGTCGGTCGAGCAGGGCCAGGCCGACATCGGCATCGTCAGTTATCCCCGCAGCACCCGCACGGTCGAGGCCGAACCGTGGCGTGAGGAGCCGATCGTGCTCGTCTGTGCCCCAACCAATCCCTTCGCCGGCCGCGTCCAGATGTCGCTAAGCGAGCTTCACGGGCAGCGGATGGTCGGCTTCGACAGCGACCTCGTGATCCGGCACGAACTCGATCGCGCCATGGCCGCTCAGGCCGCTGAGCCAAACGTGGTGATGGAGTTCGACAACATCGAGACGATCAAGCGTGCGGTCGAGATCGACGCCGGCGTCGCGCTCTTGCCCGAGCCGACCGTGGGCCGCGAACTCGCCGCCGGCACCCTCTGCACCGTGCGGCTCGCCGGCGAAGAACTCGTGCGGCCGCTCGGCATCATCCACGCTCGGGGCAAGCCACCTGCCCCGACGGTGCAACGATTCGTCGAACTCCTTCGTGGGCACGCCCACGACGTGGAAGCATCCTCTTCCAAGACAACCGTGGCCCACGCCTGAACCACCGCTCTGCATTTCGTTTCCAACGGCCACACACGATTCCCCTCGCCCCCTCACGCAGCCTTTCCGAAGAATCACGAGCATCGCCATGACGCGTCTCCCCGGTCTCCCGGCCAAGCAGGGCCTCTACGATCCCGCCAATGAGCACGACGCCTGCGGCGTGGGATTCGTGGTCAACATGCACGGCGTGAAAAGCCACCGAATCGTGCGACAGGGGCTCGAGGTGCTTGAAAACCTCACCCACCGCGGCGCCTGCGGCTGCGATCCGCTCACGGGCGACGGTGCCGGCATCATCCTGCAGACGCCCCACGAGTTTTTCGCGGCAGTCGCCCCGCAGGCGGGCATCTCGCTGCCCGCGACCGGCGACTGGGCGGTCGGCAACTTTTTCCTGCCTCCGTCGGAGGGCGACCGCGAGGCCGCCGAGCAGTTTTTCGAGAAGGTCTGCCGTGAGGAAGGGCTCGAGTTTCTCGGCTGGCGAACGGTGCCCACCGACAATCGCTCGATCGGCGGCACGGCTCGGGAGGTGGAGCCGACCGTGCGTCAGGCC
>JBPCTA010000261.1:0-5023 GCA_051006595.1 Pirellulales bacterium | reverse complement strand
ACTATCTCCCGAGCAGCAACTTCGTGACGGTGATGGCCGTGCCCGAACCCAGCACGCTCCTGCTTGCGGGCCTCGGTACGGCCCTCATGGCATGGGCCGCACGACGCCGCCGGGCGTGTGCTGACGAGCAAGGCACGCAGTTCTCCCTTTCCACGCGTCGCACGGATTCCGGAAGACTTTGAATGGCAGGGGCTGGCCATCGGGCAGCTTCGTCGCGATCACCGCGGCACCTGCCCCCAATGCCATGAAAATCCGTCATTGACTAGCGGATTTTCATGGTGCAACATTGGGGGATGATCGACCGTACTGCAGACCGTCGTCTCGTCTCACGGGCCCTGAGCCGCAGCCGGATCGTGGCCCTTTTGGGGCCGCGCCAGTGCGGCAAGACGACCCTCGCCCGGGAGTTCGTGCCCGCCGACGCGGCCAACTACTTCGATCTCGAAGACCCGGCGGGGCTCGCGCGGCTCGCGGAGCCGGAGCTGGCGCTGCGTCGGCTGCGGGGGCTGGTGGTCATCGACGAAATTCAGCGGCGGCCCGAACTGTTCCCGTTGCTCAGGGTTCTTGCGGATCGTCGGCCGCTGCCGGCGCGATTCCTGATCCTGGGCAGCGCGTCCCCGGAACTCCTGCGGCAGTCGTCGGAGACGCTCGCCGGCCGCCTCGAGACCGTGCCGCTCGAGGGCTTTCGGCTCGCCGATGTCGGCGTCATGCATCAAGACCGCCATTGGCTGCGGGGTGGCTTTCCCCTCGCGTTCACGCCCCGGAGCGAAGCGGATTCCGTGGCCTGGCGTCGGGGGTTCCTCCAGACGTTTCTCGAGCGAGACATTCCCCAGTTGGGCGTCGCGATCTGGAAATGCATCCGAAAGTCGGAGCGTCATGGGAAGGATATGCGGTGGAGGAGGTCCTCAAGTCGCTGCAGCCGGACGAGGCCTATTTCTGGGCGACGCACCAGGGTGCCGAACTTGATCTTCTGCTGTTCAAAAACGGTAAGCGGATCGGCGTGGAGTGCAAGCGGAGTGACAGCCCCACGCTGACGCCGTCCATGCGGATCGCGTTCACCGATCTCAAGCTCGACCGCCTGCACGTCGTGTATCCCGGGAAACGTCGCTACGAGTTGGCGAAGAAGATCGACGCAATCCCGCTGGGCGATGTCGTCAGTCACGACGGCGTTGTATGATGAGGCGATGATGGACAGGTGGAAGATCTTCGAGTCACGATTCGGTCGACAAGCCCGGGCAAGCGACGCTGCCTGGTGTCGCGGCCTGTCGCCAACTGCACGAGTGGCAATCGTCGAGGATCTCTACTCCACGGCGCGTCAGGTCCACGAGGGTGCCGCCGACTGGAGCGCCGTCGAGGATCTGGCGTGGCAGCGGACGCTCGCCGAGCGGCGGCAGTTCGTGGCGGCCATCCACTCACACTGAAAAACGACACGTGGATGCACGCCTGTGGCCGACGCTGGCTGACACCGTCGCGATGCTCGATGCACGTGGGATCGGCTGCGCCGTTATTGGAGGGCTGGCCTCCCGCTGCGCGGCTTCCCGCGAATGACGGTCGATGTCGACCTTGTGATCCACGCCCCGGCGGTGAGCGTGGAGGATTTGCTGGTGATGAAGGCGCTGGCCGGCAGGCCGCAGGACGAGGCCGACATCCGCGGGGCTCTCGAACGTCACGGGCCACTACCTGCCCGACAACAGCTTCAACGCCATCACCGCCGTGCCGGAGCCCGCCACTCGCGCGTTCGCGGCCGTCGGCGCGGCCCTCGCGGCCTGGGCCGCCCGCCGCCGGCTCCCCGCTTCTTGAAAGCCGCCATCGCGCGAGCGATGCGAGCCCGCACTGTACCCTCTCGAGGGTACAGTTTCGCGTGTGGCGATAGCATCGCGCGGCGGCGCTTGTCGCGCTTGTCACATGCGAATGGCATTTCGCCCTCGCTTGTCGTTACCCTCAGCGCGGTACAGCGGCTCAAAACCGCATCTCCGATGATTGACGACCAGCGCAACGATACTTATAAACCAGTTACTGTGCGTGGCGATCACATCCGCCACGTGTGTGTGACTGATTGATGGTTCGATCGTCCCGAAAGGACCGCTACTGACCTCGTGCGGCTGACGTTGCGGCAGGTGGGATCCGGGCATTCGCCGGATCTCCACGCCGAGGCGCATTCGAGGAAGTAGCGTCGCACTCGCGTCGCCCGGAGCCCTCTGCTCCGTGGTGCTTTGTGTGCATGGACGTCGCTCCCAGCGATGCTGCGCCCTCGGCTCCCTTTGCGCCCGCAATGCGCTCCGCCCGTGGTCCATCGCCACTGAGTTTCACAACTGGGAGTCGTTCGCATGTCTTGCATGTCATGCGTGGTCGCGGTCTGTCGCTGCCTCGCTCGTTCCCCCCGCAGGTGCGCCGGTGCGGTCGCCCTCGCGATCGTTGCCGCCCTCGCCACGGGCCCGCGCGTCCACGCGCAGACGGCGGTCACGCTCGACGCCACGAGCGGCACAGCCACGTTCTCGACCCCCTACACCACCACCGGCGGCCTCACGCTCACGAACGGCTTCTTCTTCGACTACCTCGTGGTCGGCGGCGGCGGTGGCGGCGGCGCCGCGGTGAATAACGCGCCCGACAAAGGCGGCGGTGGCGGCGCGGGCGGCCAGGTGGTGAGCAACGTCGGCGGTTCCCTGCTGCAGCTGACCGGTTCTGCCACAGTCGCGGTCAGCGGCTATGCGGTGAATGGAACTGGGTTTCAATTCGCCGGGACAGGGAGCAGCTCGTCGCTCTCAGGCGGCGGATTCGCCACGATCACCGCCCTCGGCGGTGGTGCGGGGGGCGGCGGCACCTACAGCGGCGGGCTGTACTCCGCCACGAACGGCGGCGGGAGTGTCGATCTGGGCGGCGACGGCAACGGAACCGCCAATGCCAACTCCGGCAAAAACGGAGGAGCCGCTGTCGCCAACACGATCACCGGCGGCACCGCGTTTTACGGCGGCGGCGGCGGGGCCGGTGGTAACTCATCGTCCACAGCCGGCGGGACGCCGGGCGGGAGCGGCGGGGGCGGCGGCAGCTATGCCGGCACGAGTAACAGTCCCATCTACAACGGCTTCTCAGCCACCAATTACACCGGCGGCGGCGGGGGCGGCGCTGGCGCCGTCTCCTCCGGAGGAACGCAAATATCCGCCGGTGCTGGAGCCGGCGGCGTCGTCATGATCCGCTATGCGGGCGACTCCACGGCCATCACCGGCGGGACGGCGGTCACCGGCACCGGAAGCGCCGTGGGCTATACGATCCAGCGGTTCACTACTCCCAACCTGGGCGTCTTGACCGGAACGTTCAGCGTCGATTTCAACGCTCGGCTCAAGTCCACGCTCACGAGCGGCGTCTCCGGCACCGGCGACTTCACCTTCAACGGCCCCGGCATGCTCACGCTGGCGGCCAACAGTTCCTACGCCGGCACCACCACGATCACGGGTGGAACGCTGCAGATCGGCAACGGAGGCACCACGGGGTCGCTCGGATCCGGCACCGTCACCAACAACGGCTCGCTCGCGTTCAACCGGTCCGATGCCGTGGTGTTCGCCGACCAGATCACGGGCACGGGCGGCCTGTTCAAGCAGGCAGCCGGCACGCTCACACTCACCGCCTCCAACTCCTACTCCGGCGGCACCACGCTCGCCGCCGGCACGCTCGCCCTCGGCTCGGTCGACGCGATCGGCGCCGCGGGCACGGTCTCGTTCACGGGCGGCACGCTGCAATACTCGGCCAGCAACACGACCGACTACTCGAGTCGGTTTTCGAATGCCACCGGCCAGGCGTATGCCATCGACACCAACAGCCAGAACGTGTCGCTGGCGTCGGCCCTCACGAGCAGCGGCGGCACGCTTACGAAGGTGGGCCTCGGCACGCTCACGCTCTCTGGCTCGAACACCTTCGCCGGCACGACCACGATCTCCTCGGGCACGATGCAGCTCGGCACGGGGGGCGGCACCGGCTCGCTCGCCTCGGGCACGATCGCCAACGCGGGGGCACTCGTCGTCAACCGCACCGGCAGCCTCACGATCGCCGGAGGTATTTCCGGCACGGGGTCGCTGGCCCACATCGGCTCCGGCACCACCACGCTCTCGGGCTCCAACTCCTACTCCGGCGGCACGCTCGTGTCGGCCGGCCGAGTCATCGGCTCCTCCACGAGCATCCAGGGCACGATCACGAACGACGCGGCCGTCGAGTTTGCGCAGACGGCGACCGGCACCTACACAGGCGCGATGAGCGGCACGGGCTCGCTCGTGAAGAGCGGCGCGGGCCTGCTCGCCCTCTCAGGCACCAACACCAACTCCGGCCCGACGACGATCTCCTCGGGCACGCTCCAGGTGGGCACGGGCGGCGGCACCGGCTCGCTCGGCTCGGGCGACATCGCCAACGCCGGCACGCTCGTCATCAACCGCACCGGCACGCTCTCGATCGCTTCTGCCATCTCCGGCACCGGCGCCTTCACCCACTCGGGCTCCGGCACCACCACGCTGTTGGGCCAGAACACCTACTCGGGCACCACCACGATCTCCGCCGGCCGCCTCATCGGCTCGACGGCAAGCCTCCCCGGGCCGATCGCCAATGCGTCGCAGCTCGAGTTCGCCCAGGCCACGAGCGGCACGTTTGCGAGCGTGCTCAGCGGCACGGGCTCCGTCACGAAGAGCGACGTGGGCACGCTCGTGCTCTCCGGCAACAACTCCTTCTCTGGCGGCACCACGCTCGCCGGCGGCACGCTGCAAGTCGGCTCGGCCAATGCACTCGGCACCACCGGCACCGTCTCGTTCGGGGGCGGCACGCTGCAATACTCGGCCAGCAACACGACCGACTACTCGAGCCGGTTGTCGACCGCCGCCAGCCAGGCGTATGCGATAGATACCAATGGCCAGAACGTGTCGTTTGGCACCGCCCTCACGAGCAGCGGCGGATCGCTCACGAAGAGTGGCTCCGGCACGCTCGTGCTCGCGGGTGCCAACACGTACTCCGGCGTCACCACGATCACCGGCGGCACGCTGCAGGTGGG
>JBPCTA010000260.1:0-2788 GCA_051006595.1 Pirellulales bacterium | reverse complement strand
CGCCAGGCTTGCAGCGTCAAGCGAATCCGCCGTCGAGGTGGCGACAGACCCGCCACCGATGCCTGCGGCCTGCGCTTCGGCTGCGGCAGATGAAACGGCCGCGTATGGCCCGACGTTGAACAGATTTGCCGCGACCGCGTCGGCGAGGTCGAGGACGTCGAACACGCCGTCGTCGTTCGAATCACCCTGACCCCACTCGGCCTGCAGCCCGGAGTTGTAGAGCGTCGCGGCGAGTTCGGAGGCGGCATCGAGGACGTCGACATGGCCGTCGAGATTCACATCGCCCGGCGCCGCAAAGGCGACGAGCGCATCGCCGCCATTGAGCACGGCTGAGCCGACTGCCCGCAAATCAAGGGCAGCCGCCGCGCTCGAGCGGATGCCCGTGCCCGTCCAACTGCCGCCGCTCCTGCCGCTCGTGATCAGCTGCCGCAGCGGCTGCCACGAGAATCCACCCGCCCCCCGCCGCAGGCCCCCCCTGCCCCCCGCGCCCGGCCCGGCGGCGTCGAGCGCGAGCCCACTCGCGGAGACCGGTCCCGCGAGGGTGTCGATGGTCACGGTGGCCCCGGCCCGCACCTCGAGTTGCCCCGCACCGAGGCCGGCCGGATCGCGGATCACGAGCGTGCCGGCCTCCACGACCGTGCCGCCGGAGTAGGTGTTGGCCCGGTCGATCACGAGCGTGCCTGCACCCCGTTTCACGAGCGCGAAACTGCCCGTGTGGGTGGTGGCATCGGTCACTGTCTGTCCCGCCGCCACGCTGATGCTCGTGTCGACGAGAGTGATCGCCGTCGAGAGGATGCCGCTGAGGTTGTTGGTGGCGCTGCCGTCATTGGCCTGCACCGACAGGGTTGCCGAGGCACCGGCCTCGGGAGCGGTGTAGACGAGGGTCGCGAGCGCGGCATTGAGCACGCTGATCCCGCCGCTGAGGACGAACGAGCCGCTGCTGTTGCCGCCCGAAGTGATCGTTGCCGCAGCCGCCAGACCGGTGGAGAGGTTCACCGAGAGCGTGCCGGACGTGACCGAGAGCGACACCCGCTCCGTGGCCGCCGCATCGACGTCGGAGACGCTGATCGCGCTGGTCCCCGTGAACGCGAGCGTGCCCCGCTGGGCGACCGAAAGGCTCGTCGGCCCCGTCACCACCGGCGCCTTGTTCGTGGACACGTCGAACACGGTCGTGACCGCTTCGGTGATGCTCGTCACCTTGCCGGAGCCATTATTGGTGCCGTAGATCTGGCGCTTGACGATGTAGGGAAATGCCGGTTCGCCGGCCCCGTCGATCGTGATGAAGTAGGCGTAGGTGCCGTTGGGAAAATCGGGGGTTTTGCAGTATCGGCCGTTGAACTGGTCGAGATCTCCGGTGGCCGCCGAGTAGGCGTAGTCCTCGCCGTAACGGCCCAGAGGATAGGTGATGCCGACCGCCGGACCGGCATACAGCCCCTGCTGTGTCGGGGTCATGGTGTAGGTGCCGTCCGCGGCGGTGGTGGCCGCCGACGGGCCGAGCTTCCCACCGGAGAGCTGCGCGGCCCAGCCAGGCAGTGTGGTCCGATCGGTGATGCTGCGCAGCGAATAGCCAGACCGCATCCGGGTGACGCCGCTCGTCGAATCCAATGGACTGGAATAGCCGTAGGGCCCGTAAATCGGATAGCCGTCGAACATCCAGCCGATGATCGGCGAATGGTGCAGATTCGTCGTGTGCTCGCGAAAGTCGCCGTCGGCCCCCTCTCCGTGCGTGAGAAAGTAGATTGCCGGATCGTAGGGAAAGATGTTGGTCGTGCCGACGTAGTCGATGTTGTCGCCGAGCTGCGCCCGCAGTGCGACCGGATTGGTGTGGTAGTGATACTGGCCGTTCCCCGGTTGGTGGCCGTTGCCGTAATCGAACGTCACCGCCTCCACGGCCTCGGCGAGGCGGTTGAAGAGGCCGTCGCCAGCGTTCCCCTCCGTGGCCGTCGCATGCGCGTAGGAGAAGGCGTCGCCGGCGTTGTAGATGATGACGCCGTTCACGCAGACCGCGACGGGGCCGCCTCCCGCGACGCCGTGGTTGGCCGCCGGATAGGTCGTGTTGGCCGCGATCTTGAAGATTGCGTTTTGGTCCTTGGGAAGATTCATGAAGGGCTGCGTGTCGGCGGCGTTGTTCCACCACGGGCCCATCACGTAACTGGCGAGATCGGGCGTATTGATGTAGACGAAGTTGCTTCCGGGGGCCGCGCTCACCTTCTGGACGTCGCCCAGCACGGCCGCCGTCTGCCCATTCCAGGTGGTGGTCGGACCCAGCGTCGAGCCACCGGGCTGGCCGACGATCGATTCGGCAAACTCCCCCTGACCTGCCACGAACCAGGAGTTGAGAAGCACCGGCGAGACGGCCAGCAAGTGCCGGGATTCGAGACGCTCGACCCGCAAGGTGAGGCGGATGGCACGTCGGCGGAGAGTGCTCATCAGTGGTGGTTTCTTCGCGGTCGACGCCCCGGATCTATTCCTTATACCTTCACCCACTTGAACGGGCAACGAGCCGGTCGGTTGCGTTGCCATACGGCAGAAGTGCCAGCCCGTGGGGCCGCTCGAGTGGCCGCCGAACGCACGTGCGCCTGGCAGCGACCTCGCGGAGCCAGCGATCGACCGCAGGGCCTGCTGGCCCTCGCGACGGAACCGCACCACGATCCGGCAGTCGGGCAGGATCGCCAGCGCGGCGGTGCGGAACGGGCAGGACGGGGCTGGCTCCTGAACGGCTCGATGATGGGCGTGATGGCATTGGCGAAGCAAGGCCGAAGCAAGGCCGAAGCAAGGCCGAAGCAAG
>JBPCTA010000259.1:0-2603 GCA_051006595.1 Pirellulales bacterium | reverse complement strand
CTGGCAGCCAGCCGGTTCAGGCCGATCGATCAAAGCTGGCCTATGGCGTGTCGATCACCGACGCCTGCATCGGGTGGGAGGAGACGGAGCAACTGCTCCTCGAAGCCCACGACCAGTTGCCCCCCTCGTGAAAGCCGACCGGCCATAAGGCCGCGGGTGCCGGTATAACCTGGCGCTGCCTTATTTGATCGGCACGAGCGGCGGGGCCGTCGGCTCGGGGACATACGGCGTGTCGGTCGCTCCGGTGATCGGCACGGCCGGCGGCGCGACTTGCTGCGGCGGAGGCGTCGGCAGCGTGGGAAATCCGCCCGTCGTCTGCTGGATCGGCTGCTGCACCATCGGCTGCGGTGCGGCGGGCGGCGGCACGAACTGCTGGGCGACCGGCTGCGGGATCGGCTGGGCAATCGGCTGGCCGACGCCGCTGCGGCCATTCAAATCGTCGATCAACAACTTCACATCCTCGTGAAACGCGAGGCCGCGGGCCGCGAACACGTCGGCGGGAGTGACGCCGAAGCGTCCGTAGAGCATGGAGTTGGCGTTCATATCGACCGAGAGATCGGCCCCGTTGATCGACACGCCGAGAAACAGCCCGCGACTCCGGGCGTAGGAATAGATCTCGGCGCCAAGTCGTGCATCGGTGCCGGCGTAGGCCTGACGACCGATGGGCCCGAGGGCCACCGACGCATCGGCACCGAGCGTGACCTTCTGGCCGTTGAGGATGCCATTGAGGCTGCGCGGCGTGGCGAACATGAGCACGATGTCGGCCGACTGCACGCCGGCCTGGAAGCCGAGGCTGCCACCACCCATGGTGACCATCACCGGCGGGCTCCAGGAACGATCGGGGCGGCGAACGAGCAGCACGCCCTTGCCGTAGTTGACGCCGAGAATGAAGCCCCCCTTGATCATGTCGGGGAAGATGGCGATGCCTTCGGCCTTCGCAAACATCGTGGGCGGAATCGATTCGATGGCGAGGCCGCCAAACTCATCGAGCGTTTCGCGGGCCGAGTTGACGGTCTGCAACTCCGCCGTGCCGCCGGACATCTGCATCTGGGCGGCGGTGGGCCGCACGATCGAGACAACGGCCCCGACGACGAGGAGGCGGAGCACGACGGGCAGACAATGCATGGCGAATCCTTTCGCGAGAGCTTGAAATCGATAGGAGTAGGGTATCCCGACCCTGCGTTCCCTTGAAAGCCCAAACGGGTCCCCCATGATGCGGCGGCCTTACGGCCGGTCGGCTTGTACCGGCGGCCTGTACAAGCCCAACGCCGTAAGGCGTGGGGTTCTCGCGGTGCCACGACGCCGATGCGGACGAGATGAGGGAGGGTTGTCTGGCAAAAGGCGTCGCAGGCCGTCTGCACGAGCGCCTGTTGCTCGAGCGGATCCTCGATCCGCTTGCCGTCGCGCTGCAGCGTGCGGCCCGCGGCAGTGAGCCGCTCGGCGAGCCTATCGGCAAGCCCTTCGCCGCCCCGCTCCACAAACTCGTGCAGGAGCGCCGCATCGAGGTCGCCGAGCATGACCCCCGAGCCCGTCGCCTCGCTTGCGACTGCCACCGGCCGGCCGCCCAGCGCGTCGGTCGTGATCACGGCGTGGTTAAAGCGGTGCGGGATGTCGAACGGCCGCCCACTGGCGATTGCCGCGGCGACGCCGTGCGTCTCATGCGGCCCGGCCACCGCCCGCGCCGAAACCTCGAAGAGCCCGAGCGCCACGCCCGCGTCCACGGCCCGGGCCAGATCGGTTGGCGGCGTGCCCTCGAGCCGCGGATCGGCCACGATCTGCGAGAGTCGCCGACTGCCGTCTGCGAGCACCGTCAGCAGCGTCTCGTAGAGCGGCCCCTGCACGGTTGACGTCACCACCCCGAGATTCGCCTGATAGGGCAGCGTGGTGCCGGGCTTGGCCACCCGAAACTCGAGATCGTCGGCCTCCCGCAGCCGGTCGTCGAGCCCTCGCATCGGCTGCGGCGATTTGGCGTGGATATCCCATCGAAAGGCTGTGTTGGCGCAGAAATCCTTGTGGGCTTCGGTGACGAGCCGATCGCTGGTGGTGCGGAAGAGCTCCTGAAACTCCGGCCGCACGCAGAGGTCCCAAAAGTTGGTGTGCACCGGCAGACTGCCCACGAAGGCGAGCCCGGCCTGGCGAAACATCTCCGCCACGTCGGCGAAGTAGAAGCTCGTCCAGTGCTCGTTGAGGTATTCGTGAACGACGTAGCGGATGTCCTGCTGAAGGATCGCGTCCACATAGGCGGCAGCCCGCGGATTGTCTTCGAAATACTTGGCATGCCGGTCGCGGATGAAGACGAGATACGCCAGCGCCTCCCGCACCCGCTTCACACTGTCGCCCTGCCGCAGGGCAGCGTATTGCCGAAGGATGCCGCGGATCGGCTGGAGGTGCGCCCAGCCAGGCATGGCGTTGTAGCTCACGAGCAGGAGGCCGCCAGGAGCGAGGTGTCGCCGGGCAACCTCGAGAATTTGCTCCCGCACCTCCGGCGCCACCCAGCTGAAGACTCCATGCAGCGCGATGAACTCGAACTCCCCGAGCTCGGCCGGCAGCCCTCCGAAGTCGCTCGTCACGACGCGGGCATTGCCGAGCCCGCCCGCCGCGAT
>JBPCTA010000258.1:0-4089 GCA_051006595.1 Pirellulales bacterium | reverse complement strand
TACGGTTCGATACAACGAACACCTACACGGGTGTGACCACGATCAACGGCGGCACGCTGGCACTGAACAGTGGGGCGGCGATCGCGAACACGGGAGTGGTGGCTCTGGCCGATACGGCCGGAGCCACGCTTCAGGTACTCGTGAGCGAGACGATCGGTACGCTCTCCGGCGGAGGGGTTGCCGGTGGGGCGGTGGTCATTCCTGTCGGCCAGACGCTCGCCTTGGCCAGTGGCACGCAGAGCTTCGCCGGTACCGTGAGCGGCGCCGGCACACTTGTGAACTCGGGCGCCGCCCAGACGATCACAGGCGTGGTGTCGGTGAGCGGCGGCGTGGCGGCGATATCCGGTCGACTGAACCTTGGCGGGGCGAATACCTACGCCGGAGAGACGCTCGTCTCGCCAGGTGCCGCCGTGGTGGCGACGGCCAACGGCGCACTGAGCGGCACGGGAGCTGGCAACGGTACGGTCCTGTCGGGAGCCGGCGGGGCGGTGAGCGGCGTGCTTGGCTTCGCCGCCGTCGACTACACGACAGCCGAGCCGGTGGCCGGCATGGGTCTGGGCAACACGGCTACCGTGTCGGGGCTGGGAGCCGTGCAGCGCGGGTTCGTGCAGGGCGTGAGCGGATCGAGCCGGTTCGCCGGCGACATCACGATCAGTGGCTCCGGAATCTCGCGGATCGGCGTGCAGAACGGCGCAATCCTGAACCTGACCGGATCGATCACTCCCGCGGCGGGCGTGACCGGGGTGACGATGCTCTTCCGGGCGGGTGATACGAACGGCGACTTCGTGATCCTTTCCGGCACGGACAACGCGTGGGATACCGACACGGCGATCTACACGGGGAACAATACCGCTGGCCAGTACGCGGGGGTCAGGCTCGGCGCGAGCAACGGCCTGCCGACGAACGTGGGCGTGTACGGAAACTCCTCGACACAGCTGGCGACGACGCTCGACCTGAACGGCTTCGGCCAAAAGCTCAACGGCCTTACCAGTACAGGACAGCCCACCGGGATCCCGGCACAGCTACGGATCACGAACCTTGCAGCCGGGGGCACCTCGACGCTCACGCTCGACGTGACGGCGACCCGCTCGACGTCGCTCACGACATTGCAGGAGGTGCCCGGCGGCGGGGTGCTGGCGCTCTCGAAGACGGGCACGGGTCTACAGGTGCTCGGCGGAACGAACACCTACTCCGGCCCGACGACGGTGGCGGCGGGCACGCTTCGGTTCACTCGCCCCGTGTCGCTCTATGGCGGGACGACGGCGCACTGGACGCCGTCCCGGATCACGGTGGATGCCGGGGCGACGTTGGCGGTGGCAGTGGGGGTCACGGCGAGCGAGTTCACGGCCGACGACGTGGCGACGCTCGCGGCGAACCTGACGACGGGCGTGAACAACAACGGCCTGCGGGCCGGTTCATTCCTGGGCCTCAATGCGGTGTCCCCGACCACGATCTCAGCGTCGCTCACCGACAGCACGGGCATCGGCGGAGGGGCGTTGGGAGTCGTGAAGACCGGCGCATCCTCGATCACGCTCGACGGCGCGAATACCTACTCGGGGCCGACCTTTGTCGATGAGGGGCAGCTCACCGTCAACGGCGAGCTGGGAGCCACATCCGTCAGCATCGCCGCCGGAGCCACGCTCGCTGGGAGCGGGACGATCGCAGGTGGTGGCACCGTCGATGGATATCTCACACCTGGAAGCAGCGTTGGCGTGATCACGCTCGGCAGCCTGGTGCTTGGCGGCACGACCGCCTTCGACATCGGCACGGGAGTGATTCGTGGTACCGACTACGACGGTGTGACGATCACCTCCTCCGGCGCATTGCAGTATGGCGGGGCTCTGACGCTCTCATTCTCAGGGGTCGTGGGCGATAATACGACGTACGATCTGTTTTCCTTCTCCGGCGTGTCGACGGGCTCGTTTGTCTCGGTGACGTCGAGCGGTGCTTACCCCGGCACCTGGACCAACATCGGCAGTGGTTCCTGGCAGCTCACGTCAGGCCCGCAGGTTGCCACGTTCAGTCAGGTGACGGGCGACCTGTTCATCGTGCCTGAACCGACGACATGCGTGACGGCCCTGGGCACGGCGGGACTCGTCTTGAGACTGATTCAACGCCGCCGCGACGCATGATCCGTTCTGCTCAGCGAATCGGAGGCACCTCAGCTTGGGTCTGCCACAAGCCGTAGCCGTAGGTAACCTTCGAGACGCCCGTGGGATCGTCGACCGTCGCCGAAAGCCAGGCAGCATCTACCCCTTCCTCGACCACTTCGCACGGCGTGGGAATGCCGTCGCGAAGCAGGCTCACGACGGCGGTTTCCCTGACGCGTTCATCGAAGTTGAGCGGAGCCCTCAGGCGGACGACGATTCCCCTCTCCCGCCGCTCACAGGTCAATCGCGTGTCATGAAGAGCGAGGGCCGCGAGGCTCGCGTGAAGCGCCGAGTTGAAGGCGACCCAGCCCTCCGTCCAGCCGATGTTGCCGAGTTCAGGGTGATACGGATAGTGCGCGTTTTTCGGCGATCCATCGAAGACGAACCGCGCCTTCTCCAGTTGCCCGATGCCGCCGTGGTGAAACGAATACCAGCCGTACTCCACGCCTTCAATCTCGCGCGGAGCATCGTAGGAGAAGTGCCTTCCGCATGGGTTTCGGCCGAAGCAGTCGTCGATATGCGACCAGATCAGTTGTGCGACGCGATCGCGAGTAGTCGGGTCCTCGACGGCTGGCAGGGCCGCCAGAGCACAGGCCGGAAACCCCATCACGTTGCCCGGTTCGTTCCAGTGGGTGGCATCGCCTCCTGTGGGAGTCCACTGCGAGGGTGAGAGCATGCGAAAGTCCCAAAGATTGTCTGATCGAGCCACGGCGATCTCAGCCCACTCGCGGAGCTTGGCGGCCAGCCCGTCCGGAGCGAGGGTTGGATAACGGCGGAGCATCATGCCCAAGCCGGCGAGCACGACATGCTCGCTCATGCGCTGGCCCTTGGTCGTGAGAGGATCCTTCCAGTCGAGATGTGCGATGCACCATGCGGTCTGGTCGCGGGCCGCGGCGAGGTAGCGGTCCGCGCTGGGATCGCCTTCGCCGACGGCGAACTCGTGCATCAGGAGATTTGGCAGGATCGAGTGTCCCGGAGGGTTCTCTCCTTTGGTTGTCCCAATCTCGGTCTTGATGGCGAGAAGGTTATGGTTTTCATGGATCGTGTCGTAGGGATAGGTCCTCGCGAGGGTAGGTCTCTCCCAGACATCGCGGACATACGCGAGCACCGCTTGACGATTCTGTGGAGGGAGCCAGCGGCGGAGGGCTGGCCAGGCATGGAGGAAAAAGGCGAGTTGTTCCTTGAGGAGCATGTGATCGAGCCGCTGGGTGACGATCGTGTCGGCCCCCCAGTGGATGAGCCGGACGATGTCGGGGGCGTCGGCTGGGCAGGGATCGAGCGCGCCCCACCGGATGCCGTCCCCGGCCGGCACACAGGGAATCGTCGCCTTCATTCGCTCGTAGGCGGAGGGGTTCGCAAGGTATTGGGCGACGAGGCCATGCAGTTCGAAGGAGAACTGATGGTCGTCACGCCATCCGAACGATCCCTCGCACGGCTTGGTGTATGTGCCCACGAAGTGGCGGGCATCACCCATGAAGTCAACACTGTTCCGGTAGGTCACCCGCTCCAGCCAGTAGTGGCCGATGCGAAATGGCACCGACGTATCCTTTCCGGCCCGAACGACGAACTCGGCCGCGTCAACTGGTTCAAACGAGGTGAAGTCGCCGATGTGCCCGCTGATGCGGCCATCGTGAACGGACTCCGTGCCGTCCCGGCGGCAGATCTGAAAAGGCGTGCCATCAGGGAGCAGCGGTGCTGTGAATCGCTTGGGCTTGCCGCGGTTAAAGCCGCTCTGATTGAGAAAGATGCCGGTGAGTTGATCGGTGTTGCGGTCTCTGGGGAGTGGCGGGATGCCCGCGGGCGTGTATTCCCACACGAGGAGTTCACGCACGCGGGCGACGTCGTCGGGCGCGTGATCGATCAGCAGGCGGAGCCCATCCGTCTCAATGGGGATCGTGTCATCGAAGGGCACGGCGATCGCCTGGCTGCGATTCCCGAC
>JBPCTA010000257.1:0-2883 GCA_051006595.1 Pirellulales bacterium | reverse complement strand
GTAGGGCACGACGAACTGATCCCGACCCTTCTGATAGCCGGCCACTGCGAGCGAATGCCGGAGCTCGCCGTAGAGAAGGTTTGTGGCCGCGAGTTTTTCGGCCGGGTAGCCCAGCTGCGTCAGGAAGGCCGGCAGATCAAGCGGATCGCGAGGCATGCTCGTGGCCCAGCCCGGCACGATGACCACCGGTGTTGGTCGCTGTCGCACCGTCAGGCGGCGCAGGACACGCTGGCCAAAGGAATCCTCCGCGGTGACGGTGATGGAGTTGTCCGCCGAGGCTCGCAGCCGCACCGCGGCGGTCGTCTTCCCAGCGAGGTCGGCCGTGCGCCGCAGCCGCTCGCCGGTGGCCGCATTGGCGAAGATCACAGTCGCACGGGACGACGTGCCGGCGGCAATCCGGCCCGCGGGCAGGCGAACCACGCCGTTGTGGCTCGGAGTGCCCGCATCGATGCCCGCGACGAGCTCCAGCGGCCGCACGGTCGTCGAGGCGCCGAGGTTCGCAGTGGCGAGTTCAAGGTCACGGATCCTGATCGCCCCATCCCCGTCCACGTCGGCGTTGGCGAACTGCGGCCGGGTGAGCGTGGCGGGCCGTTGGATCCCCGTGCGGATCAGGTCGAGATCATCGGCCGTCACGGCAAACGATCCATCGACATCACCGGCGAGCCGATACCTGACCTGGTAATCGGTATTCGCAGGGGCCAGGCCAAAGTGGGCCTTGAGCGTGTAGCTGCCCGGAACGACATGCGCCAGAAGCCCACCATGCCTGACCGGTGTCTGTGGCACCGCGGAGGAGGGTGTCACGCTGAGTTGGGTCAACCCAGCGCCTGACGCGCCGACCAGACTGTCGATCTTCAGCAGCACCCGACCCGACGCAGCCAGTTGGAAATCGTCAGCGTGGATCGTGAGGCCAGCCGCCGCGGTCGGGGCGGAGTCGGTCCGGTGCGCCTGATGGACGGCAAACACGCCGAGTCCTGTGGCGGAAAAGAGGCCGCGCGGCTCCAGACTTTCGAGGCCGAGCCCCCGCCGGACAACCACGCTCTTTCGCCTCAGCAGACTGCCGAACACGCTCTTGCCCATCATTTTTCAGAGAGCCTTGGAAGCCGCACTCCTGCGGCTGGCGGGGCATGTCGCCCCACGAGCGGGAGGCATCACTCGCTTGGGCCGGCCAGCGCCACGTCGCTCGTGACCTTGTCGAGATACTGCCGGAAGTTGTGGGCGAAGAGTCCGGCGAGTTTGCGGGAGGTGATGTCATAGGCCGCCTTGTCGGCCCAGGCATCGCGGGGCACCAGCACGTGATCCGGCACGCCCGGGCAGGCCGTGATCGCGTCGAGCCCAAATACAGGGTCGGTCGTCGCCGGCGCCTCCCGCAGGGCTCCCGAGTGGATCGCGTCGATGATGCCGCGGGTGATGGAGAGGTTCATCCGCTTGCCGATTCCATAGGCGCCGCCGCTCCAGCCGGTGTTGACGAGCCAGACGTTGACCCGGTGCTTCAGGATCTTGTCGGCGAGCAGACCGGCATACTTCATCGGATGCCAGACGAGGAACGGCCCGCCGAAGCAGGGAGAGAATGTCGCCTGCGGCTCTGTGACCCCCATCTCGGTGCCGGCCACCTTCGCCGTGTAGCCGCTGATGAAGTGATACATCGCCTGCGCCGGTGAGAGCCGGCTGACGGGTGGCAGCACGCCGAAGGCATCGCACGTCAGGAAGATCACATCGGTGGGATGGCCGGCCACGCACGGGATCCTGGCGTTGCGGATGAAGTCGATCGGGTAGGCCCCGCGGGTGTTTTGCGTGATGCTCGTGTCGTGGAAGTCAACGTGGTGGCTGTCCTCGTCGTAGACCACGTTTTCGAGCACGGCCCCGAACCGCAGAGCCTGGAAAATGTCGGGCTCAGTCTCAGGGGCAAGGTCGATCGCCTTTGCGTAGCAGCCCCCCTCGATGTTGAAGATGCCGTTATCGCTCCAGCAGTGCTCGTCGTCGCCGATGAGCAACCGCTTGGGATCGGCCGAGAGCGTCGTCTTGCCGGTGCCCGAGAGCCCGAACAGGAGCGACGAGGCGCCGGAGTCGCGATCGGCGGTCGCGGAGCAGTGCATCGAGAGGATGTTGCGCTTGGGGGCGAAGTAGTTGAGCATGGTGAACACGCCCTTCTTCATCTCGCCGGCATACTCGGTGCCGAGGATCACCATCTCCTTCGACTCGAGCGAGAGATCGATGCTCGTCTTGGAGGTCATCCCGTGTGTGCGCCGGTTGGCCGGGAAGCGGCCCGCGTTGTAGATCACTGCATCGGGGTCGCCGAAATCGGCCAGCTCCTCCTTCGTGGGCCGGATCAGCATCGTGTGCATGAAGAGGGCGTGATAGGGTCGCGAGCAGATCACGCGAACCTTGAGCCGGTGCTGCGGATCCCAGCCGGCGTAGGCATCGACGCAGTAGAGAAACTCACGGGTGTTGAGGTAGTCCTTGGCCCGCTCGAGATTGATTTGAAAGGTCTCTTCGTCGATCGGCAGATTGACGCTCCCCCACCAGACATCGTGCTCCGACGCCGGGTCGCGGACGATTCGCGTGTCCTTCGGCGAGCGGCCGGTCTTGTCGCCGGAGTAGGCGATCAGAGCGCCAGAGTCGGCGATCGCGCTGCGGGCGTCGATGCGGATGGCCTCGGCGTAGAGCTCGGCGGGGGCCAGGTTGCGGCGAACGTCGGCGACGGTGATGCCGTGCTGGGAGAGGTCGATGTGTCGCATGATAAGCAAGCTCCGGTGCGCGGTGCGGGAGCGGGCAGTCTAATGTGCGGTCCGAAACCACCCGCAGGTCGCCCGCGGCCTTACGGCCGGTCGGCTTCCACGCATCGAGCAGCAGGGCGGTTGTCGGTTTTCCTGGCCTGGCCTACAC
>JBPCTA010000256.1:0-3070 GCA_051006595.1 Pirellulales bacterium | reverse complement strand
CGTCATCTGCCAGTGACCGGGTTGGATTTCCTGTACCAAGGGATATGCGGGTTCAGGAACAGGGTGCCTCACCACACGCGGCGGGGGAGCCAAGGCAGGAGCGTGGGGCGAAACGCTCCACCCACCTGGGGCGAATCGCTCCACCCCCCGGGGCGAATCGCTCCAGCGCCGAGGCACTTCTTCCCGATTCGTGCGCGCATATCCCGATTCGTGCGCTTTTCGGATTTGGCACGACATGTGCCTCTGTTTCGTGACATGAGCGGAGCCGCGAGCTCGGTTGCCACTGGGGCCATGAGGGCCACTGGGGCGACCGTTCGCGGGCCGCGGCTCCATACCCGTCTGCGCGGTTCTTCGTTTGCTTTCTAACTCGTTGTCGATCCCACCAAAGGAGATTCCCTCATGAAGAGGTTTTTGACTTCGTGCGCCCGCCTGCCCCACGCCGTCTTCGCCGTCGCCATTTTCGCCGTCGTGGCCGGGATTGCCACCGGTGCGAACAACGCCACGGCCGGGATCATTTCCAATACCAACCCAAACTTTCAGCAAGTCGGGGGTTTTTTCGGGACGTACAGCGTGCTTCCGAATGCCGATCCCAACGGCGGAGGATTCTTTCTCAGGCAAAACGAGGCAGTGCCTGAGTATTACGACCCGTTTTTCCAAGGGACGGTTCCTAGTCAACCTGCCTCCTCTTTCCTTTCGTCTTTCAGTGCCAGCCATTTCTCTTTCGCTGCATTCGACCAGGTCGTGGATTCCTCCTTAGTCTTGCCATCCAACACTGGGATCGGCCTCGTCAACGGAACGTACTACATTGCCTTCGACGTAGAGGACGCGGTGAACAGCAATGCCGTCTACTATGGATGGATGAACGTGACGGCCGCTGGCGTGGACACCATGGACCCGATCGAGTTCACCCTCAACGCCTGGGCTTACGACGACACCGGTGCCTCGATCAAGGTCGGGCAGATCAGTGCGGTCCCCGAGCCCTCCACCTGCGCCTTGGCCCTCGCCGGCCTGGCCTGCGGCGGCTACTCGCTGTTTCGCCGTCGCCGCCCACGCTGACCTGAGGGACGAGTGTCACGACTCGGACGCTACGCCGGGCAGGGCATCGCACGATGCTCTGCCCGGCGGTGTTTCCAGAGACGGATATCGGGGCGGGAGCGAGTCCCGATCAAGCAGGGCGGCCGGCTTCGTAGGTTGCAATCAGCTCGCCGAGTTCTTCGGAAGGACCAGATCTTCGGCGGTCGGCACGCCGATGGCATG
The DNA here is from genome assembly GCA_051006595.1 of Pirellulales bacterium. Classification (GTDB taxonomy): domain Bacteria; phylum Planctomycetota; class Planctomycetia; order Pirellulales; family UBA1268; genus QWPN01. Next base: position 1,813 of record JBPCTA010000256.1, on the reverse strand, counting down.
GCCAAGGCTATCCTTTGACAACCTCGCGAACCATGTCTCGCAGGTCTCCCTTGACGGTTTCCCAGTCAAGCGGAGCCAGCATCAGCGGCATCGGCTCTGCCTCCGCATCGTCGAAGAAACACAGGCCGGCAAGCAAGCGGCTCATGTCGGTCACGCCGAACCGTCTTCCATAGCATTCAAGCATGCGGGCGAGCGGCATCTGGTGGCTCAGGGCGTGGACGTCGATAAAGTCTTTCTTTGTTCCCCGTTGAGCGACGGCCAGAAGTTTCATGGCGGCAAGATCCGCACTGGAGGCCAGTCGGCAGCCGAACTCCGGCCATTCCACCAGCGATTCCAGTAGCGGTGGCCGGAACTCGAGAAAGCTCACCTTCACTCCGCCGATCTGCCCATGCACCGTCTGCTCGACCAGCGCCGTGGGCTCGAGCACGATGCCGTGGACTGCGAGAGATTCGGACAGATTGACAGGCTGGCCCGGGAACCGGGGGGCGAACCAGTCGAAATCGACGGACCGGCGATGACCGAGATGGAGTGCCACGGCCGTTCCGCCAACAAGGTGAAAGCCCAGGCTCGTGGCGACCGGCGCGAGCATCCGCAGGCAGGTGACTTGCTCTTCGGGCAGCACCTCGGCGTGGATCACGATGCGGCTCTGCCTTCCCAGATACGTCGTTCCGGAGTCGCGAGCCAGCCATTCACGCTCGCAGTCGGCAACCCGATCACGGTCTCCCAGAACCTGATTTGGGGTCCGGAAAGCTGGCGACCCTCATGCCGCACGATCCAGTTACGGAGGGCATCGTCGCCGTAGCGTGACCGAGCCCACTGGATCGATTTCAACGTGCCGGCCGAGAGAATCCGACCGATCACGAAGTCGCGATCCGTCTCTGCATCAAGACCACGTGGATCGACATCCCAGAAAAGCACCGCGAAGAACTGCGGCAGCGTGGAAGATGACTCGCTTTCCATGCCCCTATCTTACCCTGGGGGGCGTGAGAATGGCCCGGGCCTATGGAGGAAAAATCCGCCACTGGCGCTTCGGCAAGCGTCGGCCGAGCCGAACGGATCACCTTCAGCAGCGGCAGCTACGATAGCGCATGGGGGCGAGAATCGATGTGCTCAAAGAGCCGCCGACGGTAATCGTGCTTGATATCTGGCGATTCTGAGAAATCGCCCTCAGTTACGCAGGCTGATTTGGCAACGGTCACCGAGCGGGTACGGCGCCGCGTGATCCGCTGGTTCAGGCTCGCTCACCTGCTCGACGCTTCTGCTGCTGCCGACATGATCGCCTGGGAGAACAGCGGGTTTTCCATCGACGCCAGTGTCCGGATCGCGCTCATAGACCGCGACGTGACGCAAGCGGCCGCGCAACCAAAGTCCGCTACGTGCTCCCCCGACACAAGGCCGCCAACTGGGTCGGCCCGGGCCGCTCGCGAACGTCCAAGCGGCCGGGAGCTCATGGCGTCGTCGAACTCACGCCGTTTGAGTTCCTCGACCGGCTCGCCGATCTCGTACCGCCGCCGCGCAAGCACCGGCATCGCCTGCCGCCTTGAAGCAAGCTAGGCGTCTTTGCGCCGAATCACTAGCTCAGGCCCGCCGTCACGGCGCTGGCGATCGGGAACGTCGGCAAGCGGCGCGAGGCTGTGACCGGTGGGCATGCGGCCGGCGGTCGCGCCACGGGGGGCTGTTGTGACGCGAATCCGAGTCAAAAGCCCCGCTCCCACGACACGTCACGGATTGCCTGGGCCAAGCTGATGGCGAGGGTCGGGGAGGAGTTTCCGCTTGCGTGCCCGAACTGCGGCGGCGACATCCGGCTGATCGC
>JBPCTA010000255.1:0-3295 GCA_051006595.1 Pirellulales bacterium | reverse complement strand
AGCCAGCGGTCCTTCGGCAGATGCAGGAAACAGTGCTCAGGGTGCCAAAGGATAAACGCGAGGCCACCGTGATGGAGCTTCACTTCGGGGACGAGTACCGAAGATACGATCCCGAGGCGTTCGTCATGCCCGAGCCGTTGCTGGACAGGCCGGTGTTCGAACACAGGCACGGCCGCTTGAACATGGTTCTGGAAAACCGGTACCTCCGGAAGTGGAAGGGGTGCTGGAACATGCACCTGGTCGACGCCTGGGATCAGCGCAACGCAACCGCCGGCAGCGGCCCGACATCCGTCATGGAGTAGGCACGGCTGGTGGCCAGGTATCCCTGGATTCCAACGTCGCGCTGGATCGTGTGAAAACTGTGGGATACAGTCGAACTGCCGATGAAAGCATGGTGGCCGCTCACAGGGCCACGTGCTTCGCGCGTCCGATCGCCGAAAAGACCAAGTGATGCGGAACGACGCCTGCGTGGTTATCACCACCATCCACCCGCCGACACCGGCGATCCTCGCGTATATCACGATTCCCGACGTTGATGTGATCGTCGTGGCCGACCGAAAGACGCCGGATGCTGCCTATGCGGACCTCGACTGCCACTATCTGTCGCTCGCACGGCAGCGTGAACTCGCCCCTGAGTTCGATGAGCTCCTGCCGTTCGACCACTACGCGCGGAAGAACATGGGGTATCTGCATGCCATTCGTGCGGGCTATGAATGCATCGTCGAATCGGATGACGACAACATTCCCTACGACGGTTGGGCGGCGGCCACGCTCCGGCCGGGCGCGGTAGAAGGAGCCTCTCACTTCTTGGTGAGCGGGCCACAGCCGGTCAATCCCTACCAGCTGTTCACCGAGGCTCACGTCTGGCCTCGCGGCCTGCCGCTGCGTCATGTGCTTATGACCGATACGCGGCGCCGGACCGCTGCCGTGTCGTCGGCCGGCTTCTTCGACGACGTCAGCATCATCCAAGGACTGGCCGATGGCAACCCGGACGTAGACGCGATCTTCCGCCTCACGTCGCGTGAATCACTCACCCCCCTGAGGTTCGACACGACCGGGGCGTATTGCAAGGTGGGGCCGACGGCCTTCTGCCCGGCCAACACGCAAAACACCGTCTGGCGTGACCGCCGTGACTTTCCGCTCCTCTATCTCCCCAGCTCCGTGAGCTTCCGCTTCTGCGACATCCTCAAGATGTACGTCGCTCAGGCTTTCCTGCGCCGCGATGGCCGGAGCCTCGCGTTTCAAGGCGCGACCGTTTTTCAGGACCGCAACCCACATGATGTGTTCGCCGACTATCTCGACGAATGCGAGATGTACCTGCACGTGGACCGACTGCTGGCTCTCCTCGAGGACACGATCGGCGGGCTCGAGCCCGGACCAAGAGGACTCCAGATGCTCTACGGGAGGCTCGTCGATGCGAACATTGTCAAGGACGCTCGAGAGTTGTCACTCCTCGAGCGGTGGCTGAAGGCGGTCGGCTGAGAGCGGATCGAGCGAGCGGGTTGTGGAGGTTGAACACCTGCACAGCCGCCTTACAGCTGCGTGGGGTTTGGGGCGTTGCCGTAGACGGCCTTCGGATCGAAGGCCTTTTCGGTCTCCAGAAACTCGAGCGCGGTGCCTGCGGTCCGTTCGGCTCCCACGGGCACCCGGCGGTAGAAGCAGGAGCGGTAGCCGACGTGGCAGCTCGCCCCGCCCGCGATCTCGACGCGGAGCCAGACGCAGTCCTGGTCGTCGTCGATCCGCATCTCGACCACCTTCTGGACAAGGCCGCTGGTCGCCCCCTTGCGCCAGAGCTGCTGGCGGCTGCGGCTCCAGTAGTGGGCCTCGCCGGTCTCGATCGTCTTTGCGAGGGCCTCGCGGTTCATCACCGCCACCATCAGGACCTCCCCCGAGGTGAAGTCGGTGGTGACGCAGGGAATCAGGCCTGCGGCATCGAACTTGGGGGCCAGATCATGCCCCTCCTCGACCTGCTCCACCGTCGCCCGCCTGCCGAACAGGCCCTCGTTCTCCGACGCACTCGTCACGACAGCACTCCTCGCGAAGGACTCGATCCGACTGCTACTATACACGCCGGTTTCCGGGGGCCGTTCGCACGTCGCGTGGCCGGCCGGATGCGATCGATTCGCCCCGGAGTCCTCCCATGACGCCGCTCTCCTGCTGCTCCTCTTCGGCCGCCGCGATCTCCGTCGTCGTCGGCCTCATCGGAACGGCAGCCACCGCCGCCGACTGGCCCACGTTCCGTGGCGCCGGCCGCACCGCCGTCGCACCCGACACCGACCTTCTCGAATCGTGGCCGGCTGAAGGACCGCCGTTGATCTGGGAGGCCAAGGGGGCCGGCCGCGGCTATGCGAGCCTCGCGATCGCGGGGGGGCGGACCTACACGCTCGGCGATGGACTCTCCACGGCCGCCGACAAAGACGAATACCTCTCCAGCGTCGACCGTGCCACGGGCGGGCCACTCTGGATGACGAAGACCGGTGAAGCCTGGAACGAAGGCAAGGAGTCGTGGCAGAGTTCCCGGAGCACGCCGACGGTCGACGGCGACATGGTCTACGTGATCACGCCTGCCGGGAAGCTCATCGCCTGCAAGGCCGCCGATGGATCGGAGGTCTTCCGGGTCGATCTCAAGGAGCGGTTTGGTGGCAAGAAGGGTGACGCCTGGGGCTACAGCGAGTCGGTGCTCGTCGATGGCGATCGGATCGTCTGCACGCCCGGCGGTGAGCAGGCGGCCATGGTCGCCCTCGACAGGAAGACCGGGGCCGACATCTGGACCTGTCCGATGCCAGAGCTTCGCGGCGCGGGCCACTCTTCGATCGTGGTCTCAGAGGTCAAGGGGCGGCGGGTCTACGTGCAGACCACGGCCAGCGGCCCGATCGGCGTTGATGCCGCCACCGGCACGCTCCTCTGGACCTATCCCATCGAGCAGACGGTGGCGGTGATCCCCACGCCGATCATCCGCGACGACCTCGTCTTCTTCTCAGCCGGCTACCGCCGTGGTGGGGCACTCCTCCGGCAGGTCCCGAAGGCCGATGGGGTGGCGATCGAGGAGCTCTACGGGCTCAACGTCGAGTTGGCCAACAAACATGGCGGCATCGTGCTCGTTGGAGACCACCTCTACGGCGACTCCGACGTCAAGGGCATCCCGTTCTGCGCCGAACTGATGACCGGGAAGATCGCCTGGAAACAGCGCGGCAGCGGCAAGAACTCCGCCAATGTGATGGCGGCCGACGGCCACGTCTACGTCCGCTACTCCGACGGCACCGTGTCGCTCGTGAAGGCCGATCCGGCCGAATAC
>JBPCTA010000254.1:0-3320 GCA_051006595.1 Pirellulales bacterium | reverse complement strand
GCCTACCCTACCCAGGACAGGCTGAGGCCTGTCCTACCGCTCGCGGAACGTGATTCGGCCCTTGGTGAGGTCGTAGGGGGAGAGTTCGACCTTCACCTTGTCGCCGGGGACGATGCGGATGAAGTTCTTCCGCATCTTGCCCGCCACATGCGCGTTGACGATGTGGCCGCCGGTGATCTGCACGCGGAATCGCGTGTTGGCGAGGGCCTGCGTGACGACGCCCTCGACCTCGAGAGCCTGTTCTTTTTCGGCCATGGAAATCCTAGTGGAACGTCTGGGGAACCTCGGCATGGTAGCCGGGGGTCGCCGGGCAGTCCAGCAGCGTCGCTACCCGGGCCCCCCCCGCTTCAGTCGTCATCGCCAGCCGTAGGGGCGGATCCGGAGGCGTTCCAGCGGAGGTAGGCGTCGAAGAAGCCGTCGAGATTGCCGTCGAGCACGCTCTGGAAGTTGCCCACATAGTGGCCTGTCCGCTGGTCCTTCACCCGCTGGTCGGGATGGAGGAAGTAGTTGCGGATCTGCGACCCGAAGCCTGTCTTGGGCTTCGACTGGTGCTGGGCATGCTTCTCGGCCTCCCGCTTCTCCTCCTGGATCCGGGCGATTCGTGCCCGGAGCATCTTGATGGCGGTGGCCCGGTTCTTGTGCTGGCTCCGCTCGCTCTGGCACTGCACCACGATCCCTGTGGGGAAGTGCGTGAGCCGGATGGCGCTCGAGGTCTTGTTGACGTGCTGACCGCCGGCGCCGCTGGCCCGAAAGACGTCCTCGCGGATGTCTTCGTCGCGGAGTTCCACCTCGGTGTCGTCGTCGGCGATATCGGGAGCCACATCGACTGCCGCGAAGCTCGTCTGCCGCTTGCCTTCGGAGTTGAAGGGGCTGATCCGGACGAGCCGATGGATGCCCGTCTCGCCCTTCAGGTAGCCATAGGCCCACGGGCCCTTGATCGCGACGGTGGCGCTCTGGATGCCGGCCACGGCGTCGTCCTGCCGGTCGAGGAGTTCCACGGTGTAGTCGTGCTTCGCAGCCCAGGCGGAATACATCCGCAGCATCATCTCGGCCCAGTCGTTGGCGTCGGTGCCGCCGTCACGGGCATGGATCGAGACGAGGGCGTCGGAGGAGTCGTGGGCTCCCGAGAGCAGAGACGCGAGTTCCAGCGAGTCAACCTTCTTCTCCAGGCGGTCGGCCTCTGTGGCCAGTTCCGGCTCAAGCGACTCGTCCTCACGGGCGAGTTCCTCGAGCGCCTCCAGATCGCCACTGGCGGCGAGCGCCTCGTCGAGCGGCTTGAGGATCGAGTTGATCCCCTTCAGTTCCGCGACGGTGGCCTGGGCCTTTTCCTGGTTGTTCCAGAAGTCGGCCTCGCCCATCGCTCCTTCGAGTTTCGCTGCCGAACGCTTGCGTCCCTCCCAGTCAAAGAGAGTCCCGCAGCTGGAGCAGGCGGGCCCGGATCGAAGCGGAACGATTGAGAAGGGCTGTATCCATGGGCGGGATTCTACGCGGCTGCGGCGGCGAGGAGAAGGCGGATTCCCAGGACCGTGCCGTGAACCGCCCGCCATCACGTTCGTCCGACACGGTTCCCGGGCATTCGCCTGAGGATTCGACGCATCTCCAGCACGCCAATCGTGGAGAGCACCTGCGACGCGGCCAGGCCGCTGGCGGCTACGATCTCATCGATGTCGACCGTTGACGGGCTGCCGGAGGAGTCGACCGCGGCGAGCACCCGCAGCTCGACATCGCCGAGTTGGAGTTCGGCGGGTGAGCGGACCGCGCGGCCTTCGGCAGTGGTCGAGGTTTCAAAGAGTGGCCCGAGCTCTTCGAGGACGTCATCGACACTCTCGACAAGCTTCGCCCCGTCGCGGATGAGCCGGTGGCAGCCTCGGGCGGTGCGGCAGTCGATCTGCCCAGGCACCGCGAACACTTCGCGGCCCTGCTCACCCGCAAGCCGTGCCGTGATCAATGCGCCCGACCGCTCCGCCGCCTCCACCACCACGCAGCCGAGCGCGAGGCCGGAGACGATCCGATTTCGCTGGGGAAAGGCCCCGGCGTGGGCCTCTGCCAGCGGAGGCGCCTCGCTGACAACCGCGCCGTGGGCGATCACCTCCGCCGCGAGGTCGCCATGCTCCGGCGGATAGATCGCGAGCACGCCCGTGCCGAGCACGGCGATCGTGCGGCCACCGGCGTCGAGGGCCCCGCGATGAGCTGCCGCATCGATGCCGCGGGCCAGGCCACTCACGATCGTGTAGCCCGCCCGGGCGAGGCCGGCTGCAAGCTGCGCAGCCACTCGCCTGCCGTATGGCGAAGGATGCCGAGAGCCGACGATCGCTACGGCGAGGGCATCGCAGGGCTCGATGGTGCCGCGGACGAAGAGCACGCCGGGCGGATCATCGATCCGCGAGAGCAGGCCAGGGTAGCCCTCGTGGCCCTCCACGAGCAGGTGGACGCCACCGCGGCGGCACGTGGCAAGCACCTCCTCGGCGATCACCGCCGTCATGGCGCCAGGGATCGACGCCGCCAGTTTCGGCCCGATCCGTCCGACGGAGGCGATCTCCTTCTCTGTGGCCGCGAAGACGCCCTGTGGCGAGCCAAATCGGTCGAGCAGCAGACGGCGAAGCCTGCCTCCAACGCCCGGCAGGCAGGCGAGCCTCAGATGGTCGAACAGGTCGTCAGGCACCACGGCAGACGGTACGGGCATCACGGCCTCCGATTGATGGAGTGTACGCGTGTACCGTTATAGGGGATTCAGCCCGCCGTCGTCAAACGGCTGGTGTCAGCCCGCTGCGGCCTTCAGTTCGGCCAGATGCTGCGCCGTGTTTACGAGACGCTCCCAGTTCTGCTCGACGTAGTCGGGCGGGCCGCCGATCTGGGCCACCACCTGGGCCACCTGTTCGGTCGGCACCATCTCGATCGCGTCCCAGGGGCAGACCTTGAGATCGTAGGGGTTCGACTTCTTGCCCGGGATGTGAACGCAGACTTCACAGCCCACGCACCGCTCGATGTCGATCTCGCACCAACTCTGGAGGTTGTGAAACTGGTCGTACTGCTGCACCTTCAGGATGCAGTCGACCGGACAGACCTCCAGGCACGACTCGCAACCGGTGCAGTTGTCGGCGTTGATGACCGCCAGTTCCTTCGGGAGTTTCTTGCGGGGTCCGGCTTTGGCCATGGTGGTTTCGATCGGTGGGACGGGCGGAAGACCTGAAGCCCCTTCATCGTAGCCGGCACGACCGGACCGTCAAAACCCGCCGGACGGTCTCGCTCAGGCTGGCCGGCGGGCTGGCATCGCGGCCGATGGGAGGGCCGCAAACTCGTAGCCGAAGATCTCGATATCC
>JBPCTA010000253.1:0-6732 GCA_051006595.1 Pirellulales bacterium | reverse complement strand
ATCTCGTGGGCATGGGCGCCTACGGGCTCGATTTGGGCACATTTAGCCCATTTCTCTACGCGTTTCGCGAGCGCGAAAAGATCCTCGACCTCTTCGAGGAGGCCTGCGGCGCGCGGCTCACCTACAGCTACATTACGGTTGGCGGGCTGACCGCCGATCTGCCCCCCGGCTGGCTGGAGAAGTGCGAGGCGTTTCTCGAACAGTTCGAACCCGTCATCAAGGAATACCATTCCCTCCTCACCACCAACGCCATTTTCGTGAAGCGGACGGCCGCCATCGGCGTGATGTCGCGGGATCTGGCGATCGAGTACGGCTGCTCGGGGCCGGTGCTTCGGGGCAGCGGCGTGGATCAGGACATGCGTCGCGACGGGGAGGCCATCTACACGGCGATGTACGAAGGCTATGCCTTCGAGGTTGCCGTGATGAAGGACGGCCATTACCCCCGCGACCACGAGTATCCGCAGGTTCCGGCCGATGCCGTGCTCGGTGACTGCTGGCATCGGTTCTTCGTGCGAATGCTCGAGGTCGTGCAGTCGATGGACCTCGTCCGGCAGGCGATGGACCGCTACTCAGCCTGCAAGGGCACCGTTGGTGAACCGCTCAAGCTCACCGAGAAGATGCCGGTGGGAGATGCGTATCTCGAGACGGAGTGCCCCAAGGGCCAGATGGGCTTCTACCTCGTCAGCGACGGTTCGGCGATCCCGTGGCGGGTCCGGGCCCGGTCGAGCTCGTTCTCGAATCTGGCCGTGGCCCACGAGCTCTGCAGGGGCTGCCTGATCGCCGATGTGCCGGCAATCGTGGGGAGCATCGACATCGTGATGGGCGAGATTGATCGGTAGTCGCGTCGTGACCCCGACTCGGGTGTGGGGTGCGTCGTCGGCGTGTAGGGGCCTTCGGGTTCTCGGAGGGCCGGGGCGGTCCGGGCTCGTCGAACGTTTGCGGAGCCCTTCGCATCCCGCTTGGTTGTGCCGCTGATTCGCGGCCGGGACTTGTGAAAACAGGTGGTGTAGGGCAAACTTCGTGCGATTTTTCACGAAGTCGGATGTCGGCAGGAAATAGCGACCCGAATGGCTGAATTCCTGATGCAAACGGTAGGCCTGCCAGACTGGCTGGCCTGGACGGTCACGGCCGTGGTTGCGGCCGTGCTGATCCTCAACGTGATCGCCGGAGGCGCGCTCGTCTTCATCTGGGCCGAGCGGAAAATCGCCGGCCGCATTCAAGACCGGCTCGGTCCCACCCGCACGGGCGGCAAGTTCGGTTGGCTTCAGTCGTTGGCCGACGGCATCAAGCTTCTTGCCAAGGAAGACCTGATGCCGGACGGGGCCGATGGCATGCTCTTTCGGCTGGCACCGTACGTCAGCTTTTGTGCGTCGTTCTGCGCCTTCATCGCTCTGCCGTTCGCCTTTGACTTTGTCGGTCAACGAATGAATGTCGGGGTGTTTTTCGTGATCGCCGTGCTCGGGCTCGAGGTGTTTGGCGTGATTCTGGCGGGCTATGCATCGGCGTCGAAGTGGTCGCTCTTCGGTGCGATGCGCGAAGCCGCCCAGGTGGTCAGCTATGAAGTGCCGCTCGGGATGTGCGTGGTCGTGCCCGTCATGCTCGCCGGCAGCATGGATCTCGTCACGATCGCGGAGAAGCAGGCCGGTTGGTTCACCAGTTGGTACCTGTTTCACGACCCCTTCACGTTCATCATCTTCTGGGTCTACGTGACCTGTGCGGTGGCCAGCGTGAATCGGGCCCCCTTCGACCTTGCCGAGGCGGAGAGCGAGCTCGTGGCCGGATTCCATACCGAGTACTCGGGCCTGCGGTGGAGTTACTTCTTCATGGCGGAGTACGGCTCGATGTTCCTTGTGAGCGCCCTGGCGGCGATCCTCTTCATGGGAGGCTGGAACGGCCCGATTCCCGTCGCAACGCTCCTGGGGTTTTCCGAGGGCACGGGTGATACGGCGAACTACTTCATCCGGCTCGCGGGCATGGCCAACCTGTTGGGCAAGGCAACGCTCGGCGTGCTCGTGATGATGTGGGTCCGGTGGACGCTGCCGAGGCTCCGCATCGATCAGGTGATGACGACCTGCCTGAAATACTGCACACCGCTGGCGGCCGTCATGTTTCTTGGCGCGATGCTCTGGCAGGTCGCTCTGCCGGGTGGCCTGGTGCCGCGGCTCGGCCGGCCGGCCGGTGAGGTTCGCGAGGGCTGGCTGCAGGGGCCGGGAGGCGCCGCGGTGTCGCCGCCGATCGACGCGGTACGCGATGGCGGACTTCATGCCGAGAAAGTCGTGCAGGTGAAGTCATGATGTCAGGCCTGTCCGAGTTTGCCGCTGGCGGCGCCCTGCTGGCGACCTCGTCTTTTGCCATCAACTGGCATTCGTTTTTCTTCCTGCTTTTTGCGGCGATCGCCTGCGGGTTCGCAGTGGCGGTTGCGGCCGCTGACAACGTCGTGCGAATGGCGCTTTATCTTGTGCTCTCGCTCGGAGCCACGGCCGGCCTGTTTTTTCTCGCCGGTGCCGAGTTTGTCGGCGCGATGCAGTTGATGATTTACGTGGGCGGCACGCTCGTGCTCCTCGTGTTTGGCGTGATGCTCACGGCCCAAGAGCCGCTTGTGTCGATCAGGGGCTCCGGTCGCGATCGCGTGCTCGCCGGGATCGTCGGCATGGCGCTCTTGGCGGTGCTGCTCCAGGCGGCGTTCTCGGTGGAGGCGTGGCGGAAGCCTGCTGCGGGCGTCGTCGCCGACCCGGCTGCCACGCCCATCGGCATGGCGCTCGTCGGCGTCCGCGTCGATGAGCCTGCTGCGGGTGCTCCCGCGGCGGCAAGGCGGCCCGGATATTTCCTGCCGTTCGAGATCGTCTCGGTGCATCTGCTGGTGGTTCTCGTCGGGGCCGCCTACCTTGCCCGGGCGAAGCGGCGGAAGACGCCACGGGCGATCGAGGTTGCCGCGTCGGTCGAGCCCCCGGCCTCGGTGGCGGAGCATGCCGCCATCGGCCGCGGTCGGTCCCAGGGCGGCTCAGTGCTGGCGGGAGGGCGGTCATGAATCTGCAAGCCATGGCCGTTGAGCCGTTGTTTGGCGGTGTGGTGTTGTTTGGCAGCCTGCTCACGGAGCCAGTGAGCGTGGCGCACTACCTCGTGGTGGGCGCGGTGCTGTTTGTCTCCGGCGTCGCCTGCATGGCCATGAAGCGGAATGCGCTCGGGGTGCTGATGGGCATCGAGCTCGTCCTCAACGGGGCGAACGTCAACTTCGTGGCGTTTGCATCGCCTTACCTGCAGGCCGACGGTTCGCGGTCGCTCGGAATCGATGGTCAGGTGATCGCTCTGTTCGTGATCCTGCTGGCGGCTGCGGAGGCCGCCGTCGCGCTCGCCATCACGCTCAACTTTTACAACAACCATGCGACGGTCGATGTTGACCGGGCCGATGACCTGAAGGGTTGACCTCGTTCCTTCGACTCCCTGCATTCATGGCACGACGGCGGCGGCCGCGGGCCTTTCTCAGCACAAGCCACTCGAACATTCATGGATCTCGCCACTCAACTTCCGCAGCTCCTCGGCCTGGCCTGGCTTCTGCCGCTGGCGTCGTTCGTCCTGATCCTGTTTTTTGGGCCGCGAATGGGCCACCATGGCCGCAACGCCGCCTGGGTGGCGACGGCGGCGATCGTAACCTCGCTCGTGCTGTCGCTCGTGGCCTTCGTCGGGTGGTTGGGGGCGCATCCGGTGGTGGCCGTGCATCATGGCGGCGATCACGGCAGTGCGTCTGCTGAGGCTCATGCCACCGACCACACCGCCGCGGTGGGCCACGACGCCGTGGCGTCGGCCGCCCATGGCGCCGCCTCTGGCCATGGCCAGGAAGCGTCCCACGCTCCGGTGGCGTACTCCGGCGACTGGTACACCCTCTACGAGGGTGGCAGGCTCAAGCTCTCGATCGGCTGGTACATCGACTCGCTCACCATCCTGATGTTCGTGGTCGTGACCTTCATAGCCACCTGCATCCATGTGTATGCCTCGGGCTACATGCATGACGAGCTGCACGAGGTGACCGATCACGAGGTGCATCTGGCCGACGGCGGTCATCTTCACCGTCCGGGACGGTTTCCACGGTTCTTTCAGGCCCTGTCGCTGTTCTGCTTCTCGATGCTCGGCATCCTGATTGCCGGCAATCTCGCGATGGTGTTTATCTTCTGGGAGCTGGTGGGCATCTGCTCGTGGTTTCTGATCGGCTTCTACTACGAACGGAAGACCGCCTCGACGGCGGCCAACAAGGCCTTCATCGTCAATCGAGTCGGTGACTTCGGGATGCTCATCGGTCTGATGGCGCTCTGGGGCGCCCTCGGCACGCTGCACTTCGGGGACTCCGCCGCCGCGGGGCCGGATGGCACGACCATCGTGAAACCTGGTCTCTTCAGCCTGTTTCGTCCTGCCGAGACTGGCCACTCGCTCCGCGTCCCCGACGGCATGGTGAGGTTTGCCGCGGCCGACAAGGTGGCGGCGACGCCCCCTGCCGAGGTTTCTGGTCGAGTCGATCTCTGGCGGACCGAGGGCTATGGCCGCTGGCTCCTGTTCATTGCGGGCGTGGGCATCTTCTGCGGGTGCGTTGGCAAAAGCGCCCAGTTTCCGCTGTTCGTCTGGCTGCCCGATGCGATGGAAGGCCCCACGCCCGTGTCGGCGCTCGTGCATTCGGCGACGATGGTGGCGGCGGGAGTCTATCTCGTGGGACGGTTCTTTCCCGTCCTCTCGCCCGATGTGCTGCTTGTCATCGCCTACACCGGGGCGATCACTCTCTTCATCGCGGCGACGATCGCCTTGGTTGCCAACGACATCAAGCGGGTGCTCGCCTACTCGACGGTCAGCCAACTCGGCTACATGATGCTCGCTCTCGGCGTGGGCGGGTGGGTGGCCGGCTTGTTCCACCTCGTGACCCATGCGTTTTTCAAGAGCCTGCTCTTTCTCTGCTCGGGCTCGGTGATCCACGCCTGCCATACCAACGACATGCGGAAGATGGGCGGACTCGCCAAGGTCATGCCGGCCTCCGCCGGCACGATGCTGGTCGGCTGCCTGGCGATCATCGGGGCGGGCATTCCATTCGTGATCGGCCTTTCGGGGTATTACTCGAAGGACTCGATCCTTGCCCAAGCCCTTTCGTTCTCAGCGGCCAACCCCCGGCACGTGATCCTCTTCTGGGCCGTGGCCGGCGGTGCCTTCCTGACCGCCTTCTACATGTTTCGTCTGTGGTTCATGACCTTTGCGGGGACGGCCCGCGACCATCACGTGGCCGAGCATGCCCATGAATCGCCACAGGTGATGGTGATGCCGCTGGTCGTGCTCGCGGTGCTCGCGATCGTGGCCGGTTGGACCCTGCCCGGCGGCTTCGGGATCGCCAACCTTCTTGAACAGTCGCGTCCGGCGGGCACGGGAGCGACGACTCAGGGAGGGTTTGCCTTTGGGCAGACGCTCACGATCCCGGCGGAGCACCTGAGCCACGAGGGCGCGATTCACGTCACGGCCACGCTGACGGCGTTTTCAACCGCAGTCGCAGGGGTGCTGCTCGCCGCGGCGATGTACCTCTGGCGAGTCATCTCGCCCGAAGTCGTCGCCGGCATGTTTCGGCCCGTCTACTCCTTTCTGGCGAATCGCTGGTATTTCGACGAGCTGTATCACGTCCTCTTCGTGGCCCCGGTGCTCGGCATCTCGAAGATGGCCAGCGGCATCGATCGGGGGTTGATCGATCCGTTCATCAACGGGCTCGCCTGGATCACCCGGCAGGTGGCCGGCATCGACGCCTGGATCGACCGCACCATCGTGGATGGGCTTGTCAATGCCACGGCAAACGCCACGTGGGCCGCTGGCCTCGAACTCAAGAAGCTCCAGACGGGCAGCCTGCGGCAGTACGTCTTGTTCATCGCGGCCGGCACCGTGGCCCTGTTCGTAATCGCAAGCATGTTTTTCAGGCAGACGCTGGCCGGCTGACGCTCACAGGCACCTTCATGATTCCGCCCGGCCGCGGCCGGGACAACCAACAACCGAACGCTCGAACCGGATCACCCACAGATCACCCACAGACGGATTTCCCGATGTCCCCCGCCGACGCCCTCACTCAACCCGCCCTCTGGCCCCTGTCGCTGATCGTCTTCCTGCCCGCCTTGGTGGCTGCGGTGCTGGCGTTGCCGATCATCCCCAAGGCCCGCGAGGAACTCATTCGCTGGGTGGCGCTTGCCGCCACGGCGACGGTCTTCGTGCTCTCGCTGTGGATGGCATGGCCGACGCTCTTCGGGGCGGCCGGGCCTGCCCAGTTCACCGTCGGCGAGGCCGGCATGCAGGCCATGGTGAAGCGGCCCTGGATTCCGGCATTCAACATCGAATACCTGCTTGGCGTGGATGGGATCAGCATGCCGCTGGTGGTGCTGACGACCTTTCTCTCGATGCTGGCCTGCGCCGCGAGTTGGCCGATCACGAAGCACGTGAAGGCCTATCACGTGCTGTTTCTGCTGCTCGAGACTGGCATGCTCGGGGTGTTCGTCTCGCTCGACTTCTTCCTGTTTTACGTGTTCTGGGAAGTGATGCTCCTGCCGATGTACTTCCTGATCGGCATCTGGGGCGGCCCGCGTCGGGAGTACGCCGCGATCAAGTTCGGCCTCTACCCGCTGTTGGGCAGTGTGCTGATGCTGCTGGCGATTCTCATGCTCTATTTCACGAGCGACCTGCGGCTGCTCTCCGACGAGCAACTCGTGGCCTCTCACGTCGTAAGTC
>JBPCTA010000252.1:0-2517 GCA_051006595.1 Pirellulales bacterium | reverse complement strand
ACAAACTGCTCTCCGACCGGTTCGACATGGGGACCCCCTGGCAGCTGCAGGCAGACTTGACCCTTTTTGAGCAGGCTATCCCGATGTTCCTCTGCCCTACCGATCCCAACTCATCGGGCCCCGGTCGCATTGCGAACTTCAACAACGTGAAGCGAACGCGTCTTAACTATGCCGCGAATCATGCCCGGTGGACCGACCCCGTCGGGTCGGCACTCACGACTGCTGAAAGGCGAGAGCGATACGCTGGCATGTTTCTCGGGGGCCACAAAACGAGTAATGGCGTGATCTCTCCCAAGCCTTTTTCACCAAGTAACATTTCCGATGGATTAAGCAAGACACTCTGCATGGGCGAGGTCCTGATCCCGAGCCCGGATGCTTCGACCACCGACTCACGTGCGGATGGCTACGATCAGTCTAGCGACAAAACGTTCTTCCATACCGTGTTCACGCCCAACAGCTCGACCGTTGATCGACCCCAGCTCTGCGGCCTTGGTGCAAGCAAACCCGAGAGGAACATGCCCTGCCAAACAGCCACGAGCAGTAATATTCATGGCGCTCGGAGCCTCCACCCTGGCACTGTCCAAACGCTTTTCGGAGACGGGTCGGTCAAGGGCGTGGCGGAAGCGATTGACCTCAGCACCTGGCAGGCCTTGGGTACGAGCAATGCCGGTGACGTTGTGGGAGACTATTGATGAGCGGCCGGCCCTCTCCACTCTCTTCGGTTATCGGAGCATGGATCGTGTTGGCTGCCGTCTTGGCAGGCGGATGCGGCCAACGTATGGCGACGGTATCCGGTCGAGTTACGTTTAATGGAGAACCGGTCAGCCGAGGCGCTATTTCGCTCATTCCCACAGATGGCAAAGGGCAGACTGTGGGATCGCCGGTCGAGGGCGGTAGTTTTGTCATTCGCAGCGTGCCTCCTGGCGAAAAAACGGTCCAAGTTATGGCCGTCTACTCGCTTGGCATGAAAAAGGAAGACGGCGGCACGGAGATCGAACTTGTTGGCGATCTGCTTCCCGCGTCATGGGGCTCCGATTCGAAGGAACACTTGGTCGAGGAATCCTCTTCGGTCACGAAAGACTTCGCCATCGAAGGCCCCGATCCTCGTAAGAAGTGACGTCACGAACCGTCACCGTGACCTCCCTCTTCCACAGCACCACGACACCGCGTTGTCAGGAGTGCCTCATGGCCCGGTCCTCAAGCAGCCCGACATCTCCCCTGAAAACGCACTCCTCGCCACACTCCCGACGGGCGTTCACGCTCGTTGAACTCTTGGTGGTGATCGCGATCATCGCCACGCTGATCGGCCTGCTTCTGCCAGCCGTGCAGTCGGCCCGCGAGGCGGCCCGCCGAATGCAGTGCTCCAACAATCTTCGGCAGGTCTCGCTCGCCGCCCATGGTTACGAAAACGCCAAGAAGTTTCTCGTGCCGGCGTTCCTCGGCGACAACTCGCTCATCAGCCAGGCAGGGGGCTACAACTCGTGGCCGACCTGGGCGGCCCTGATTCTTCCCTATATGGAGGAGAAGTCGATCGCCGACCTCTGGGACCTGAAGCGAGTGGTGGCAGCCCAGCCTCCGGCCGCCTACCAGACGCCGGTGAAGATCTACTCCTGTCCTTCGCGGCTGCCTCCCGTACTCAGCGAAAATGACTTCGCGACGCCCGGTGGAACCACCTCCGACTATGCCGCGAACTTCGGTACGCTCATCACACCGGTGAGCGACACGACCTTCAGTCAGGCCAATGGCTCGGTCGTGCCCGCGATTCCGGTGATCGGGCCGGCGGATGCCAGGGGCCCGGTGCTGCTCTCGTCTCGGCACCAGGTGCCGATCGGCAAGGTGAAGGACGGCACCAGTAAGACCGCGTTCTTTGGCGAGAAGTGGATCTCTCCGACCGAAACGCGGGGACGAAACGGCGATGCAAGCGTCTACAGCGGAATCCGCAACACGCAGCGTCGGATGATGGGCTACAGCACGCCCGAGAACGGTACTCGCAAACTGCTCGCGCCCGCGTACGTCGTCAGCGAGGTCCCGATTTCCATTCCAGGTAGCTATTTCGGCGGACCGCATACGGACCTGACCATGTTCTCGTTTGTCGATGGGCATGTTCAGGCCGTCTCCAACCTGGTGGCCGTCGAGGTGCTGACGGCCCTTGCCACCCGGGCCGGTGAAGAGGCCGTCGATGCGAACGGACTGTGACGGCCCCACCACGTCGCGGCGGAGACCTGTCGGCCAAATCCTTGCGGCATTGGTCCAAATGAGTCTATTTTCAAGCGGTTGCGAACATTTGGAAGCGATGTTTCGTAAGGCGGGTGTGGACGTCAATCGAAGTCCGTTTTGTCGATGCCCCTCGCGATGAACGGGTTGGCATCATGGCACCTCTCTCAAGGCAAGACGGCAGACGCAAGCCGGCCGCGCGGCTCTCAGCAGCCGAGCCACTCGAGGGCCGCCGGATGCTGGCGGTGCAGGCGTCGCTGGTCTCCGGAGAGTTGCGGATTTCGTTCACCCCCTCGTCAACGG
>JBPCTA010000251.1:0-3149 GCA_051006595.1 Pirellulales bacterium | reverse complement strand
GCGCTCCAGAGTCGTCGCGGGCGAGCACGGCCCCCCTGTTTGGATTGAGTATGATAGTGATTCCAAAGATGGATAGCGTCGGATAAAAACACGGCGGCGACAGCAGATCTTCGCGGGCTGCAAGGACGCCGCCCGGAGTGACACCGCACCAGCGCGGTCCGCCGGCGCCCTCGACGCGATGCAGGAGCGGCCCACCGTCGCGACCGACCGTCGCGCCGTCGGCGGCCATTGCGGCAGGCTCGAGAGCGATGTCGGCAGGCTCGGCAGCTGGCTGGGTTTCCCCGCTCATCGCAGGGTCTGGTGCCGCTGACAACGCGGCCGCACCAGCTGCTGGCGGGGCCGCGACGATGGCCAACGCGTCGCCCGTGGGAATGCGGCGATCCTCCGCAGGGGCCGTCGCGGCCGGGCTTGCGGGCCGAGACTCGGCCTGAGTCTCGCTTCGGGTCTCGTTTTTGTTTTCGTACCTCTTCCCGGCGGGTGGTTCCGAGTCGGCGGATGGTTCCGTCTCGGCGGGTGGCTCTCGGCGCAGTTCGGGAGCCGGCGCGGTCGCGACCGCCGGGGGCGGCGCGTCGCCCGGCGGAGCGATCGGTGCCGGCTGCTCTGGCGTGGCACGATCATCGATCGGCTTCTCGGTCGCCACCGGTGCCGCACGCTCCCCGCCCGCAATCTCCCGGTGTCCTTGCCCTTTCCGCACGAGCGACCAGACCAGAAACCCGGTCAGTACGGCGAGCAGGGCGGCGGCGGCGGCGGCGGCAATCCAGGCAGTCACCGGGGCTCGGCGGCGGCGGCGACCGGCTTCCGACGATGGCTTGCGGGCCGACGAACCGGCCGCTCGCGCCGCATCCGAGATCTCGAAGCCGCCGCGGCCGCTCGGCAGTTGCTTCGTCAGCACATCGAGGAGCCGCTTTCGCTCCCGGGATCCCGGGACCGCGACGACGCGGGGATCCCGGGCGATCTCGGCCAGTAGGCGGTGGCACGCCGCGACTTCGGCAAGGTGGATGTCAGACTCGACGCACACCCGCTCAAACGCTTCCAGACGGTCGTTGGCCAGCACATTGTCGAGAAACTCGGCTGCTGTATTCGGGTCATCCGCCAGCCCACGGCCCTCGGGCGAGGCCGCGGCAAGCGCGGCATGCTCCACCACGGCCTTGGTCCGCGCCACCAGCTGCGGGGCCACACCACTGGCCGCCACCTTCTCGCCGAGATCTCGCTGATCCTCAGGAGCAAGCACTCCGTCGATCCACGCCAGCAAGGTTCTGACCGTAAGCCGCATGAACCATGCTCCCGTGGACTGGCCGACACCATCGGATCCAACGATCCTCGTCTCGTCCTTCTTATAGGTGGCGGGTTACCAGATTTTTCGTGCGGTTTTTTTGACGCGGGGTTTTTGTCCGGGGGTTTTTTCGGGTTTTTACCGGGCGGCCGGCCCGCCTCCGAATCCTTAAAAGCAGTCCGGTCGCGACGATCCGACGACCTGCTTGCTCCGTACATGAAGAGGCTGGTCGGGTTGGGCGTTTCCATGCCGCGGGCTAGACTTTTTGCGGATGGCAAGGCTCGGCGACCGGTTCCGGGGCTCCCTCTCCCATGAACAGCCTGCGTCGACAACTTCACTTCCAGCATGCCGCTGGCTACATCGAACTCGGCGAACTGCTCGCCGACGCCGACATTCCCGTGCCCGAACATGCCCGGAAGCTCTTTCGCCGGGCGTTGGCGGAACTCCGGGAACTGCCGGAGACCAATCGCCGCGGTCCGGTGGCCAGCATGCTGGAGGGACGGGCGCTGCGGGCCTTGGGGGGCTGGGAGGAGGCCCTGGAACCACTGAAGCGGGCCGCCGAATCCGTTCCCGAGCAGCTGGAGCCCTGGCTGGGTCTGGGCTGGTGCTACAAGCGACTCGGGCGGCTCGACGAGGCGATCGCGGCACTCCGCAGCGGTCTGGAGGCGGCGCCGGGACAGCCGCTCCTCCTCTACAATCTCGCCTGCTATCACTCCCTCGCCGGCGATGTGTCGGCGGCGGTGGATCACCTCACGCGGGCGATCTCGCTCGACGACCGTTTCCGCGACCTGACCGGTGCGGAACGCGACTTCGACCCGATCCGTGAAGATCCCCGATTTGTCGCGGTGACCCACGTGGTGGTGTGACCGCGTGGGTGGAATGGATGGGCGGGCGGCGACGTCAGGGATACCGGCTGGAGCAGGATGCGAGGACCGATCCCGGATGACCAGCCCAGCGCTTCAGGAAATCATCGCGCTGCTCGGCTGCCCGGCGGCCGGCAATCCCGCACAGTATCTCTTCGAGCGGGCGATCGAGGCGGCCGAACTCGACTGGCGATTCGTGACGTTTGACGTCGATGTGGCTGATGTCGCGGCGGCGATCGCCGGGATCGGCGCCCTCGGATTTCGTGGCTGCCTGCTCTCCGGGCCGCTGCGTGAAGCCGCCCTTCCGCTCGTGACGTTGGCCAGCCCCGCCGCGACGTTCTCCGGAGGCCTGAGCCTGGTCGAGCGGCGACCTGACGGGCTCGTGGGGCATATGACCGATGGCCGGGGGCTCGTCGAGGCGCTGCGGTCACACGCCGATCCGACGGGCAGCCGGGCGCTGGTCGTGGGGGCCGATGCCTGCGGCCGGGCCGCCGCGCTCGAACTCGCGGTGGCAGGCGCTGCCGAAATCATCGTCTGCGATTCCGACGAGGCTCGGGCCCAGTCGCTCGTCGATTCGCTCGCGGGGCTGCATGCCGCCACCACTGCCGTGCTCGCGTGGCAGCCACGGATCGCCGTGCCGGAGCAGGCAGGCATCGTCGTCTTCGCAGCCTGCGCCGGCCCACCCCCGACATTCGCTGGACTGCGGGCCGACCTCGTCGTGGCGGATGCCACGCTCGCCGGTCGTCTCTCCCACGGTGCCGCGCAGGCCGCCGAGCATGGCGGCTGCATCATCGATGGGATCGAGATTCACGCGGCCCAGACCGCGATTGATTTCCAGGCCCTCACGGGCATCGAACCCGACACCGAAATGCTTCGCGAGGCGCTCGAAGAGTTTCTCTCGTGACCCGGCTTTCCCCGGTTCACCCCCACGCCTCACGGCGTTGGGCTTGGACGAGCTACTCCACGCCTCACGGCGGTGGGCTTGGACAGCGCAGCCATCGTGAAAGCCGACC
>JBPCTA010000250.1:0-3615 GCA_051006595.1 Pirellulales bacterium | reverse complement strand
TCCCCGGTTCCCGTTCCCGGTATCTCCCGCCGCGACGTGATCCGTACGGCCGGAGCCGCGGCGGCGGCCACGCTCGGCATGCGGGGCGTGCATGCCGACAACCCGTCGAGCGACGTGCTCAAGGTCGGCCTGATCGGTGCCGGCGGCCGTGGCCGGGGCGCCCTCTCCCAGACCCTCTCGGTGCCCGGCTCCGCCGCCAAGCTCACGGCCATCGCCGATGCCTTCCAGGGGGGCATCGACGCCACGCTGCGAACCCTCAAGGACATGCAGGACAAGATCGACTGCCCCGAGGATCGCCGCCATGACGGCCTCGACGGCTACAAGCGGGTGATCGACGCCTGCGATCTCGTGATCCTCGCCACGCCCCCGGGCTTTCGTCCCTTTCATTTCGATGCCGCCGTGAAGGCGGGCAAGCATGTGTTCATGGAGAAGCCGGTCTGCGTCGATGCCTTCGGCGCCCGGCTCTGCCTCGAGGCAGCCAGACTGGCCGACGAGAAGAAGCTCAAGGTGGCCGTCGGCCTGCAGCGCCGCTACCAGACCAACTACCGCGAGGCCCTCGCCAAGGTTCGCGAAGGCATGATCGGCGACATCATCGGCGGGCAGGTCTACTGGAACGGCGGCGGCATCTGGTATCGCGACCGCCAGCCGGATCAGAACGAGATGCAGTTTCAGGTCAACAACTGGTACCACTTCAACTGGCTCAGCGGTGATCACATCGTCGAGCAGCACGTGCACAACATCGACGTGGCCAACTGGTTTCTCGATCGGCTGCCTACCACGGCCTATGGCGTGGGCGGCCGCCAATCCCGAGTGCCCAACCAGTCGAGCGAGATCTACGATCATCACGCGGTCAACTTCTCGTATCCCGGCGGCGTGCGGATCGCCAGCCAGTGCCGGCAGATCACGGGCGGCGAGGGGCATGTGGATGAGCACTTCCAGGGCACGAAGGGCCTGCTCTCCCTGCATCCCGGCTCCGCCAAGATCTCCGACCATGCGGGCAACGAGCTCTGGAAGTTTTCGGGCGAGAACCCCGACCCCTATCAGGTCGAGCACGACGAGCTTCACGCCGCGATCCGCAACGACACCCCCAAGAACGACGCCTACTACGGCACGACGTCGAGCTTCTCGGCGGTGCTCGGCCGGCTGGCCACCTATTCCGGCAAAACCTGGAACTACCAGAAGGCGCTCGACCTGGAGTATCGCACCATGCCCGAGGATCTCAGCTGGGAGACGACGCCTCCCGTCGTGCCCGACAACAACGGCAACTACCCGCTGCCCATGCCGGCCACGTTCAAGATCACGTCGGTCACTCAGCCGGTCGTGTCATGATTGTCGGAGTGCCCAAGGAAACGAAGCGGGATGAATACCGCGTGGCGCTGCTGCCCGTGGGCGTCGAGGAGCTCGTTCGCGCGGGACACGAGGTGGTCGTCGAACACTCGGCCGGCGCGGGCTCGGGACTGCCCGACGAGGCGTATTCCGCTGCCGGTGGCCGGCTCGTCGATACGGCGGCCGAGGTCTTCGGCCGCGCCGACCTGATCGTGAAGGTGAAGGAGCCGCAGCCGCAGGAACTGGCCCTGATCCGCCCCCGGCAGTCGCTCTTCACCTACTTTCATTTTGCTGCCGATCGCAAGCTCACCGAGGGCTTCCTGGCGACCGGCGCGACGGCGATCGCCTACGAAACGCTCCGCGACGACCGCGGCCGGCTGCCGCTGCTCATCCCGATGAGCGAGGTGGCCGGCCGGATGAGCATTCAGGAGGGGGCGAAGTTTCTGGAACGGCCGCAGATGGGTCGCGGCATCCTGCTCGGCGGCGTGCCCGGCGTGGCCCCGGCCAACGTGCTCGTGCTCGGCGCCGGCACCGTGGGCGCGAATGCCGCCAAGGTCGCCGCCGGGTTCGGCGCCAATATCGCGCTGCTCGACACGAGCCTCGAACGCCTGAGATATCTGGATGACGTCACTCCGCCCAAT
This sequence comes from Pirellulales bacterium, assembly GCA_051006595.1. Lineage (GTDB taxonomy): Bacteria > Planctomycetota > Planctomycetia > Pirellulales > UBA1268 > QWPN01. The sequence goes on along the minus strand of JBPCTA010000250.1, from coordinate 1,648 downwards.
ATCGACTGCCTCTACTCCGACCGCCACACGATCCGCGAGCGGCTCGGCTGGGCCGACCTCGTGATCGGCAGCGTGCTCATTCCTGGCGCGCGGGCCCCACATCTCGTGGAACGCGGCGACCTCGCCCTCATGAAGCCGGGCAGCGTGATCATCGACGTGGCGATCGATCAGGGGGGCTGCGTGGCGACGAGCAGGCCGACCACCCACGCCGATCCGACCTATGTGGTGGACGATGTGGTGCACTACTGCGTGACCAACATGCCGGGCGCGGTGGGCCGCACCAGCACCTACGCCCTCTGCAACGCCACGCTGCCGTATGTGATCGAACTGGCCGCCGGCGGTGTCGAGGCGGCCGCCCGCTCGAGCGCCGCGATCCGCTCGGCCGTGAATGTGTTCGAGGGGCGGCTCGTGCAGCCAGCCGTGGCCGCGGCCTTCGGCCTGCCCTGCGAGACGTTTCTGACCTGAGCCTTTCGATTGAGCCTGCCTGCGACCCGATGAACCAGCCGCCCACGATTCCGGTTTCGCTCCGCTGGCAGGGCGACGCCGCCGGCCACCTCGAACTCGTCGATCAGACGCTTCTGCCGGCCAGGATGGAATGGCTCGCCTGCCGTGAGGTGGACACCGTCGTGGAGGCGATCAAGAGCCTGCGGGTGCGCGGGGCGCCGGCCATCGGCATCGCCGGCGGCTACGGGCTCGTGGTCGCGGCGGGCGAGGCGGCCCGCGCCGGGATGGATGCGGCCCAGGGCCGGGCCCACATCCTGGCTCGTGCCGAAACGCTTGCCACCGCCCGCCCTACGGCGGTCAATCTCCGCTGGGCGGTCGAGCGATGCACGGCCGTGCTCGACCGGCTGCCCGACGAGGCTTCGGTGGCGACGCTGGCCGCCGCCCTGTTTGCCGAGGCTCAGGCGATCCACGAGGAAGACGCCCGGCTCTGCGCCGCAATCGGCCTGCACGGCGCCGCGATCCTGCCGCATGGCGGGGTGCTCACGCACTGCAACACCGGGGCGCTTGCCACCGGTGGCGCCGGCACGGCACTGGCGGTGATCACCACCGCCTGGGACGACGGCCGCCGGTTCGAGGTCTTCGCCGACGAGACGCGGCCGCTCTTCCAAGGCGCCAGGCTCACGGCCTGGGAACTGGTGCAGCGAGGCATTCCGGTGACCGTGCTCTGCGACTCCGCCGCGGGCCATCTGCTGAAGACCGGCCGAGTCGCCGCCTGCATCGTCGGCGCGGATCGGATCACCGCCTGTGGCGACACGGCCAACAAGATCGGCACCTACGCCTTGGCCGTGCTGGCCGCGGCTCACGGGGTGCCCTTCTATGTCGCCGCGCCGTCGAGCACGTTTGACCTCGCGCTCGACAGCGGCGACGAGATCCCGATCGAGGAGCGGGCGGCGACGGAGGTGACGCGGCCGCTGGGGGCGATCGCCGCTCCCGAAGGCGTTGCGGCCTACAACCCGGCCTTCGACGTCACGCCCGCCCGGCTGATCCGCGGAATCGTGACCGAGCACGGCGTGATCGAGCCGGTCACCCGCGAACGGATTCGCGACGTGCTCGCCGGCCGCGGGCTCGCCTCGTGACAGCCGACCGGCCGTAAGGCCGCGGGCTGCCCTGGCCCGCGGCTTGGGGCCTGCCCATGCCCCGTTGC
>JBPCTA010000249.1:0-4202 GCA_051006595.1 Pirellulales bacterium | reverse complement strand
AGATAGTGCCGCCTGTGAGATGGGCGGTTCCAAACGTTCCGGTGACCGCGTTCACTGGGATTGCTGTGGTGCTCGTTGCGACCAGCAGGTTGCCCGTGGCAGGATTGAAAGCAAGATCCCGAATCGCGTCACCAGTCCCTCCCGTGGCGAAACTGGCGGGTGCCAGCCAGCCGTTGCTGCCGAACGTCGTCAGCGGCTGCATGGAGATCGACTGACCAAAGCTCGACGAACACGCCGCGAGCAGCACCGCCCCGCAGCAGGATGCCATCAGCCCGCGGATCACTCGGCCGCGATATTCGACGCTCGACAAAATCATGGCTTAGCTCCCAACGTGAGGGTTTGAACGTTCCCCGAGATCACCCGTCCTCCGTCCGCGTTGTACGCGATTATTCCTGCCTGCCAAGCGTGGCCGGACAAAATGTGACGAAACGGGCGCGCCGAGGGACGAATCGGCCGCGGATGGGACGAAACGGGCGGATTGAGGGACGAATCAGCGGGGCTCCAGCGTCCTTCGCCCGCAGCCTTACGGCCGCTCGGCTTTCACGTGACACGCAGTCGAGCGTAAGGCGCACGAGAAGCCCGTATCAGACGTCGCAGACTTCGACGGCCTGCTTGAGTCCGGCAAAGGCGTCGCGGGTCGGAATGAACTCGTGGCCGACGTAGCCCTTGTAGCCGATGGCGACGAGCTTCCGCATGGCTGCCGGGAAGTTGATCTCCTGCTGCTCATCGAGTTCGCCACGGCCTGGGTTGCCGGCAGTGTGAACATGGCCGATCACGTCCTTGCACTGCTCGATGCGGCGGATGAGATCCCCGTTCATGGCCTGCACGTGATACAGGTCGAACAGCATCTTCACCCGATCGGAGCCGACGCGGCGGACGATGCCGGCGACATAGTCCACGTCGTCGCCCTGATAGCCAGGGTGGCCCTTCATCGGGTGCGTGTCGTCGCGGGTGTTGAGGTGCTCGAGGCAGATCGTGACCCCCTTCTTCTCTGCATGGCCGGCGATCTCTTTGAGGCCCTTCACGCAGTTCGCGGCTCCTTCCTCGAGCGAGATCGCTCCGCTCGTGGGATCATCGGCGTCGTGCCACTTGTAACCCGTGAAGGCGATCACGGCGGGAATCCCCGCGTCAGCACAGGCTTCGATCATCTTCTTCGTGGTCTCGATCACCTGCCCGTGGTACCGCAGGTTGTTGAAGCCTTTCATGAAGGGCGCGTCGGGCATGCCGTTGGGAGCGATGGCGCACGTGAGGCCATGCTTCTTGATCGTGGACCAGGTCTCAGGCCCGGAGAGTTCGATCGATTTCACTCCGAGTTGCTTGGCGACTTCGCAGGTCTTGTCCATGTCCCACTGATCCCCAGCGACGTTGAAGCACCAGAAGACGATGGAGTGGTTGATATGACCTTTGAGCGGCATGGCATGGGTTCCTGCGGCGGAGAGGGGCGAGCGGGGCTGACCCGTTTGGCGGGGCGTTACACTACCATTCCATCAAGTCCGCCGGAAGCGGCAGAGCCCTCCCTCTCACGCAGGCCATCCATGTCATCGCTGAAGCGCATCCTCGTGACCGGCGGCGCCGGCTTTCTCGGCAGCCATCTCTGCGAACGACTCGTGGCCGCAGGGCACGACGTGGTCTGCGTCGACAACTTCTTCACGAGCCAGAAATCGAACGTCGCCCATCTGCTCGGCTGCGGCAACTTCGAGCTCCTGCGGCACGACATCATTCATCCGCTCTGGCTGGAGGTGGACGAGATCTACAACCTCGCCTGCCCCGCGGCCCCCGGCCACTATCAATACAACCCCATCAAGACGATGAAGACGAGCGTCATGGGGGCGATCAACGTGCTCGGCATGGCGAAGCGCTGCCGCGCGAAGGTGCTGCAGGCCTCCACGAGCGAGGTCTACGGCGATCCGGAGGTGCATCCACAGCCCGAAAGCTACCGCGGCTCGGTCAATCCCATCGGCCCGCGTGCCTGCTATGACGAAGGCAAACGAGCTGCCGAGACGCTCTTCATGGACTATCACCGTACCAACGGGGTCAATGTGCGGATCGTGCGGATTTTCAACACGTACGGGCCGCGGATGCATCCCTTCGATGGCCGCGTCGTCTCCAACTTCATCCGGCAGGCGCTGGCCGGCGAGCCGATCACGATCTTCGGCTCGGGGGATCAGACCCGAAGCTTCTGCTACCGCGACGACCTGATCGAAGGAATCATTCGAATGATGAATGGTCCCGACGACTTTGTCGGCCCCGTGAACATCGGGAATCCCGGAGAGTTCACGATCCGGCAGCTGGCTGAACTGACACTGGAACTCACCGGCTCCACGTCGCAGCTCGTGCAGAAGCCGCTGCCGGTCGATGATCCCGAGCGGCGGCGGCCCGACATCACCCTGGCCCGCACCCATCTCGACTGGGAGCCGAAAGTGCCGCTCCGCGAGGGGCTGGCGAAGACCATCGACTGGTTCACATCGGTGAACATCGGGGACTTCCGGGCGCCGACGCCGAACTACTGAGCCGCGTCCAGCGGTCCGTAGAAAGACGCCCTCCGCTGTCCGCGGCCGCGACGACGGGGCAGCGGAGTCCGCGTGTTCGACGGCAGGAAACGCCGAGGGTTTTCCTGGGCGACCATCGCTCCATCCACCGGACGTCGGTCGCCGACTCAGCGGCGGCTAGAATAGCCGCGGAGTCGTCATCCCCCTTTCGCCCCGAGGCCTCGCAACGCCGTGTCGATCAAGGACGCTTACTCAGACGGCCGGTTCGGCCTGTCCTTCGAACTCTTTCCGCCGAAGACGCCCGAATCAGAGGCGGTCATGTGGCGGACGGTCGATGAGCTCATGGCCTTCGACCCCGCGCTGATTACCTGCACCTACGGTGCCGGGGGATCGACCCGCGGCACCACGCTCGACGTGCTCAAGGGAGTGCGATCGCGGCATGAGATTCCAGTCGCCAGTCACCTCACATGCGTGGGCAGTTCCGTCGATGAACTCCGCGGCTACCTCGGCGAGGCCAGGGATCTCGGCGTGACGGCGATCGTGGCCCTGCGGGGCGATCCTCCGAAAGGCGAAACGGCATTTCGACCCGTCGTGGGGGGGCTGCAGTTCGCATCCGAACTCGTGGAACTCATCCGCTCCGAGTTTCCGGAGTTCGGGATTCTTGTCGCGGGATACCCGGAGACGCATCAGGAAGCCGAGAGTCCCGAGGCCGATCTCGAGAATCTGCGACGGAAGTGCGCGGCGGGCGGCGACGTGGTGGTCACTCAGCTCTTTTACGACAACGCCGATTTCTTCCGATTTCGCGATCGGTGCGATGCCCTCGGCATCACCATGCCGATCGTGCCGGGAGTGATGCCGGTCACCAACTATGCCCAGGTCCGCCGGATTGCCAGCCTCTGCAAGGCCCGTCTGCCGGAGGCTTTTACCGGCCCCTTCGAGGCGGCCGGAGCCGACGAGGCGGCGCAGTTCGAAGCGGGCGTGACCTATGCGGCTCGGCAGGTCGAGGAGTTGATCGCCGCCGGTGTGCCCGGCATTCACTTTTACGTGCTCAATAAGTCACCGGCCACCGTCCGCGTGCTCGAGCACGTCGGCATGGCACGCGGGTGATACGAATCGCAGCGTGACGGCGGCGCGACTCGCACGGCCGGTCGGCTCTCACGGGCACGAACTCAGCGAGGGGCTGCCCGTGCCCCGGAGCCGGCGTATGACGCCAAGCGCAGCCAGGATGGCGGAGCGCCGGCGGCATCCGAGTGAGCGAAGGACAGGATGTCCGCAGCGAGCGTCCGGCAACGGGGCATGGGCAGCCCCGAACCACGCGGCAGGTCTGCCCGCGGCCTCACGGCCGGTCGGCTTGTACCGGAACCCGCGGCCTTACGGCCGGGCGGCTCTCATGGGCCGGGCGGTGGCTCCGCGATCACCGCGGCGGCTGATCGTCGTCCATCGTGCGGATGTAACTCCGCAGTCGCTCGAGCTCATCGGAGACGTGCCGCAGCTTGAGCATGTTCTCCACCCGCTTCACAAGCTCCACGCGGTTGACGGGCTTCGACAGAAAGTCGTCGGTGCCCGCCTCGACCGCCCGCTCGATGTCACCGAGCTCACCCAGCGCCGTCACCATCAAGATCATGATCGGGCTCGTGGAGGAGTCTGATTTCAGCCGCTGACAGACTTCGAAGCCCGAGAGCTTGGGCATCATCACGTCGAGCAGGATCACGT
>JBPCTA010000248.1:0-4047 GCA_051006595.1 Pirellulales bacterium | reverse complement strand
CGTAAATGCAGGTGGCGAGCAGATCGGTCTGCTGCTCCGTGAAACCGGGCTGGAGGTGTCGCTTGATGTCGTCGAGCGAGGTGAGCATGAGCGAATCCTTCAGCGAGTGTGATCTTCGCATTTTCGCCGGCATTAGGCCCGCCGGCAACCACGACACCAAGAGAATATACATGCGTACACTCTTTTGGCAAGCCTTCCGTCGGGCTGTCGCGAGCGTCGCGGAGGGCCCCGCCAGCGTGATGCCAACAGGCCCGCCGGCGAAACTGGCGGAACCCGCGGATCACTTCCCCGGGGTGGGCGGCTTGTCGAGCGGGATGCAGATCAGGTCGCCGGCTGCACTTCGAATCGGCGGCGCGTCGAAGCCCAACTCGACGAGCGCGTCTTCGAGTCCCTTGCCCCGATCGGGAAAGCCGTTGCGGTTGATGTAGATCGCCTTGAAGCCGAGTTTCTCGAGTTCCTGCACGGCCTGATTCACGTTGGCGATGTTGAAGCGGATCTTCTGCGCCTGCTGATCAGGCACGGCACCCTCGATGAGCTTCGCCTGCACTGCCTTCTGCCAATCCTCCCGCGGCCGGCCCTTCATGGAGCCGAAGGAATACCGGAGGTCCTTGCTGTAGAGGTAGGGCCTGAAGTGGTCGTATGAGGGAATGCCCGGCATCGGAGACTCCGGAAAGTCCATCACGGGCAACTGAAACACCATGGCCTTGTCGGGCAGCAACTCCTCCATCCGGCCGACGAACTCCCGGTCTGCCGCAACCTGCTTCGCAATCGCCGCCGTCTGCTCCGGTGCCGGCGCGCGTGGCACCTGATCCCAGAGGATGAGCAGGCAGAGGCTGGCCGCGATCGTGAGCGTGCCGATCCGCATGGTATCCCCGCTCGTCTTCGCCTCGGCCTCCTTCTCCCAGGCCGTGAGCCGCCGCGCGGCATCCATCAGCGCGATCGCGAGGATCACGATGCTGTAGCGGCAGCCTGTTCGAAAAAGCGTGAAGCCGGCGGCGCCGAGGATCGCGTTGAGCCCGCCGGTCGAAAAGCAGAGCACGATCCAGAGCCCCTGCCAGGCCGCCAGCGGGATGGCGTTGGCCCTGCCCTTCACCGCATCCGAGATCGCGGTCCAGACGAGCAGGCCCACGGCGAGAATCCCCACGATCCCCAGATAGGAGCCCTCGTCCTGCAGCGGCGAGGCCGGCGGGATGCCCTGCGCTGGATTTCCCAACCGGTGAGCGGCGGCGTAGGCCGCGAATGTGTCGGAGTGGTGCGTGATCGGCGGAATCACCAGATCGACGAGCTTGAGCCCGTAAATCTCCAGCCACTTGTACTCCCGGACAAGGGCTCCGAGATTTGGACCGTGGGCGAGTTTGTAGGTCCAGGTGTCGAGGTTCATCAGGGCAAACGCCACCGCCGCCGCCCCGATCACCGTCAGCGCCGACTTCAGCGCCGGCCATGAGCGATTCCGCCAGAACATCACGGCCGCCCCGAGGAGCGTGAGTTGGCAGAGAATGTTCGTCCAATACGGGCTCTGCAGCCCGGTCACGACGCCGACGGCGACGGCGAACCAAAACTCCCGCGAGCCCGGCCGAATCCCCGGCTCCGTCGAGACCCAGCGCCAGATGGGAATGAAGAGCGGAATATGCCAGACATATTCGGTCGTGATGTGGAATGGCGACTGGGCAAAGATGAAGGGTGCGAGGCCGTAGGCGAGCGATCCGACGAATGCCCAGCAGGGAGCGCATGCCTCGCTCCGGGCGACGACGTAGAAGGTAAGGGCCGCCAGGAGATGCGCGATCAGGGTGCCGACGTTCAGCCCGCCGAAGAGGCCGAAGATTCGGCCGAGGCCCGCGTAGAAGACGACGAGCAACTCCTCGACCAGCGGCCAATCATTCCAGTTGGCCCCCGCTGGAGCCCCGACGTTGTCGACCACCTTCCAAGCCAGGGGCACGAAGTCACCCTCGCCGCCGGCCTTCATCATCGCCAAGGCATGGACGACGTCGCCTTTGTCGGGCTCCAGGTAGGCGGTCGGCAAACTCCACTGGGAAAGCGACCACTTGGCATTCGCAGCACACCAGGCCAGCGAGACCATCGCCAGAAGCACCGCCACGAGGATCGCGTCGCCCTTGCGAAACCATGGCGCGATCGCCGACGATGACTGCACGACGGGCGTCTTTTGCTCAACCATGGACGTCTTCCCTCGATACTGGGCTGCCGGCGTGGACCCCGCCACGGTGTGCCGCGGCAGATATCATACTCGGAGCCGTTCGGTTTTCGACCGCAGCCCCGTTCCAGGAAGTCACCGTGCCCGCAACCGTCCAGGCCCTGTTTCTCGACAGGGACGGCACGCTCATCGAGGATCGTCATTTCGTCGGCGCGGTCGATCAGGTGGCGCTCATTCCAGGCACTCAGGAAGCGCTTGCGCGGCTGCTCGCGGCAGGCACCAAACTCTTCATGCTCACGAACCAGTCGGGCGTGAATCGCGGCTACTTCACGATGGCCGACGTCGAGGCGGTGAATCGCCGGATGATCGACCTGCTCGGTCTTGGCCCGGAGCCGTTCACGAGAATCTGCATCGCTCCCGAGCGGCCCGACGAGCCGGTTCGCTATCGCAAGCCGTCGCCGCGGTTCATCGAGGAGATGCTCGTGGAGCATGGCCTGTCGCGAGACGCCGCGTGGATGATCGGCGATCGTCCGAGCGACTGGGAGGCGGGCCTGGCGGCCGGCGTGAGGGTGGCGGCGGTCACGGCCGCCACGCCGCGCGAAGAGTGGGAAGAACGCCGCCTCGCCCTCGGCGTCCGCGGCTATGCGAGCCTGCTCGCCTGGGCGGACGATCCCGCCGGCTGACGCCGCGCCTCGATCGCGTCGGCCACGTACGAGGCAAACGGGATCGAGCAGGTCCAGCCCGGCGACACGGCATTGAGCACGTGCATCGAACGATCGTCCCCTTCGATCACGAAGTCCATCTCGAGCTTTCGCGTGCGGACATCGAGCAGCTGTGCGCGGATGCCGGCCCTGCCCCACCGCAGCCAGTGCTCCGCCCGCACGTCGCTCGCCAGTTGCCCGGCGAGCGACACGAGATGGCGGCGGTCGTACTTCCGCAGCTCCTCGACGGCGAGCCGGCGAAACTCGAAGCCCGCCGAAAAGAGGAGGCCGCACTGCAGGGCGGCGATCTCGACGAGTTCCCGAGGCCTGAATCCGGCGAGCCCGGCGTACTGCTCCCGCCAGAAGGCCGGGATGGCGGTGGGGCCGATCTTGGCATGCCCGTCCACGGTCACGGTGAAGTGCACGCCGAGGAATGGATTGCGGAGATCGGGCACCGGATAGATATTCGTGCGAAACGTGCCCTCCGGCTCGTCGCCATACAGGTAAAGCCCCTTGAACGGCAGGATCCGATACCGCTCCGAGAAGCCGTACTGCCGGGCGATACGGTCGGCGTAGAGGCCGGCCGCGTTGACGACGTAGCCGGCCCGCCAGGTCTGTCGGGCGGCCACCACCACATCCTGCCGGCGGCGGCAAAAGCCGTCGGCCAGCGCAAAGGCGATCCCCTCCCGTTCGGCGTCCTGCCGCATCGCGTCGAGCACCGCGCTCGGATCGGCCGTGGACGTCCGCGGCGACCAGATCGCCCGCTCGCAGGTCTTTACTCGCGGCTCGATCCGCTTCGCGTCCTGTTCGGAGATGCTCTCGAGTTCCACTCCATTGGCGGCACCGCGACGCAGCAGCTCGTCCATTTGCGGATGATCGGCGACGGACCTGGCGACGACCAGCTTGCCGCAGCGGTTGAGCGGCAGGCCCCGCTCTTCGCAGTAGGCGGTGAGCGCCCGATTGCCGTCGCGGGTGAACCGGGCCTTGAGGGAATCGGCCGTGTAATAGAAACCGGCGTGGAGCACGCCCGAATTACGTCCGCTGGCGTGCCGGCCGCAGGCGGGCTCCTTCTCCAGCACCGTCACCGAAAGATCGGCATGCCGCTGCCTCAGCTCCCGGGCGATCGAGATCCCGATGATGCCGCCGCCAACGACGAGAAAGTCAGTCGTGGGCATGGCGATCAGGTCTGCCTTGTCG
>JBPCTA010000247.1:0-2672 GCA_051006595.1 Pirellulales bacterium | reverse complement strand
CCACGGGCGACTTCCGCATCAACAACACGAACGGCTTCGGAACTGCGGCGGTGAACCTGGGTGCGGGAGTGAACATGTACGTGAGCGTCAACTTCGCCACGAACCCGACGACCTTTGCGATCGGTGAACTCGCCGGCGACGCCACGTCGACGCTGGCCGGTCAGAATGCGACCAACTCGGCCCGCACCGCGATCTACAGTGTCGGCGGACGCAATACGAGCGCCACCTTCGCCGGCACCATCCGCGATGGCAACGTGGCGAGCGTCGTCCAGCCAACCGCCATCACAAAGGTCGGCACGGGCCGCTGGACCCTCACCGGCACCAGCACCTACACCGGGGCCACCACCGTGTCGGCCGGTTCGCTGCTCGTGGACGGGCTGATCAGCAACAGCGCCGTCACGGTCGGCTCGGCCGGCCTGCTCGGCGGCAACGGCACGCTCGCCGGGGCCGTCGCCGTGAGCGGCACGCTCAGCCCGGGCTCGAGTAACGGCCTGATCACACTCGGCACGCTCACGCTGAATCCGTCGAGTACCACGCTGATCGAGGTGACCTCGGCTGGCACGCGAGGCGTGGACTTCGACGCGATCGATGTGACCGGCCTCAGCGGACTGACCTACGGCGGCACGGTGGCCTTCGCCTTCGGAGGCTCGGCACTTCCCGAGAACTCGAGCCTCACAATCTTCGGATTCACCGGCACGCCAAGCTCCACACTCGCGGGCATCTCGTCCACGGGCTACTACTCCGGTGCCTGGACGAGCCTCGGTGCCGGCACCTGGCAGATCACGAGTGGCACGTCGATCGCCACCTTCACAGAAGCGACAGGTGTGCTCTCGATCGTGCCGGAGCCGTCCACAACCGCGATCGTCGCGATCGCCTCGGCGAGCATCGGCGGGCTGGTCCTCAGGCGTCGGAAAGTCGTGCAACGCTGACGCAGCCTTTCGAACCGGACAGGTTCCCGCTGATTCGTCCCTGCCGGCGCCCGATTCGTCACATTTCGACTGACGCATCTTGTGGCGGCACTTCCCGGCGATAACACTGCCCTCGTCGATCGCGTGGGGAGGGTTTCCGCCACGGAAAAGCGTTCAAGGGGGATGACCATGAGGTCCAGTTCCATCGTTCGGATCACCGCCGTCGCGGCATCCGTCTTTCTTGGTTCCCACCTGGCCCGGGCAGCCGTGCTGACCTGGGACAACGGCGGCGGCGACCAGTTGTGGACGACGGTGACCAACTGGAACCCCGACGGCACTCCGTCCGGCAACGACGTCGTGTTCGCCAACACGGGCACCGCGGCCGCCGGCGTGGTCACCAACGACACCGACGGCAACTGGACGATCAACACGCTGAACTTTCTCAATACGGGCAGCTCGGGCGGCGCCCAGACCACGCGGATCGCCTCCTCCCAGACGCTGACCATCTCCGGAACCGGGGCCACCGCCTTCAGCATCGGCCCGACGGGTAGCGGAGTGTCCAACGCCACGCCGACGTACGTGGTGTTCAATGGCGGCGGCGCCCTGGCGGTCACCGGAGGAACCGCGGCGACGTTCGCGGTCGCGACAGGCAGTGCGTCGACGAACATGGTCAACTCGCTGAACATGTCGGCGCTCGGATCATTCACCGCGAACATCGGTTCGTTCATGGTGGCCAACAATGCCCGCCAGGCGGCCACCGTGCTTCTCTCCTCCGTGACGAACTCGATCACCACCACGACGTTCACCGTTGGCAGCAACAGCAACAGCTCGGGCTCCAACTATGGCTGCTTCATAGGCCTGGGTGCCGCAAACACCCTGTTTGCGAATACGATCAACATCGGCAGCATCAAATCCAGTGGCACGATGACGTTCCAGGGATCCGTCACCAACGGCGCCGTCACGATCCGCGACTACGCGGGCACGGGCGCTGCGACGCTGGTGCTTGGGGCACAGACTGCCTCGTCCGGCGCCACATCAAACGGAGTCCTCGATTTCACGGCCGGCAGGGTAGACGCTCTGTTCAGCACGGTGACGCTGGGACAGGGGTCCCCGAGCACCGGCACTGGCGGCGGCCTCGGAGCGATCACACTCGGCCCCGGAATCATCACTTCGGGCACCGTTTACGCCGGGACGGCGGGTGCGACGACGAGCGCCGCCTCGACCGCCGTGGGCACGGTGAACCTGCTGGCCAACTCGGGCACCTTTGCGGCCACGTCGATGGTGCTCGGCCGGCAGGCCAACGCCCAACCCGCGAACGGATCGGGTGTCGTCAATCAGGCCGGCGGCGTGGCGACGATCGGCACGCTGACGTTCGCCAACTACACCGCCGCCGGCACCGGGCTCGTCTCGGGCACCTACAACCTGAGTGATGGCACCCTGCGGGCGGCGACGATCCAGGCCGGTGCCAACAGCGCGACCACGGGAACGTCCAGCCGAACGTTCAACTGGTCTGGTGGCACCATCCAGAACTTCGATTCCTCCACCAACCTGACGATTGCCGGCTCCAATAGTTTCACGCTCCTGCTCGCCGGAACCTCCACCAAGGCGTTCTCGGTCGACACGGGCCGCACGATCACCACCACGGCGGTGATCGGCAGCACCGGCACCGCGGGTTTCAGCAAGGACGGCCCGGGCACGCTCGTTCTGGCGTCGGGCGGCAACTGGTTCAGCGGCACTACGACGATCAATGCCGGCGTGCTCAAC
>JBPCTA010000246.1:0-9197 GCA_051006595.1 Pirellulales bacterium | reverse complement strand
CGGCTGCCATCGGTCGGCTGCCAGCTCGGTGCGGGGCGACGAAGAGGAACGCAGACCTTGATCCAGGAAGCCGTCGCGGCCAGCCCGGCCGCAGCCCGTCGCGATGCGGCGGAAGTCGTTGTTGAAACGCGAAACCTCTCCAAGGTGTATCGCGATTTCTGGGGCCGCAGCAAGAAGACGGCGCTCAAGCCGCTCGACCTCGACATCCGCCGCGGGGAGATTTTCGGCCTTCTCGGCCCGAACGGTGCCGGCAAGACGACGACCCTCAAACTCCTGCTCGGCCTCATCTTCCCCACCTCGGGCGAAGCGCTTGTCTTCGGCCGCCCCGCGACCGATGTCGGCAAGAACGAACGGATCGGCTACCTCCCGGAGGAGTCGTATCTCTACAAGTTTCTCGATGCGGAAGAGACGCTCGACTTTTATGGCCGGCTGTTCGGCATGGACCCCGAAGAGCGACGCCGCCGTGCGGCCGCGCTCATCGAGATGGTGGGCCTCTCCCGGGACCGGAAGCGGCAACTCCGCGAGTATTCCAAGGGCATGACGCGGCGCATCGGCGTCGCCCAGGCGCTGATCAACGACCCGGAACTCGTGATCCTCGACGAGCCGACCAGCGGTCTCGATCCGATCGGGACCCGTGAGAAGAAGGACCTGATCCTCGACCTCAAGCAACGCGGGAAGACCGTGATCATGTGCTCCCATCTCCTCGCCGATGTCGAGGACGTCTGCGATCGGATCGCGGTGCTCCATCAGGGCGAACTCAAGGAACTCGGTCGCGTCGAGGAACTGCTCCGCGTGACCGGGGTGACGCAGATTCGTGCGTCAGGTCTCTCGCCAACAGCCGCCGCGGAAGTCCGGGCGGTGCTCGAGCGGCATGGCGCATCAGACATCGACATCGGCAACCCGCGAACGACGCTCGAGGACCTGTTCCTCGAGGTGGTCCGCGACACGGAAGCCCGACCCGGTCGTCGGGCGCGCCGCGGAGCCGCGGCCACCGATGGCAGCCGGGCGGAGTGAGCGTCACACAACCATGGTGCTCGAAGAAGTCATTCATTCGTTCTCAGCCTGGATTGGCCCGGCCAAACAACGCAACCTCGCGGCGGCGGGATTCGTGGGGCTTCTGGCAGCCATCCTGACGTGGCTGGCGCAGGCGGTTGCGAACGGCCCGCTGGCTTCGGGCGATCGCGTGTATCGCGGCGTGCTGGCCGGCGTCGCCGATCTCCTCGCGGTCTCGCCTCGGCGGGTCTGGGCGCTGGCCCGTCTGGCCGTGCAGGAATCGCTTCGCCGCAACGTGCTGGTCGTGCTTGCGATGTTCGCGCTGATTCTGCTGTTCGCGGGCTGGTTTCTCGACCCGGCGAGTGTCAATCCGGGCAGGCTCTACATCGGCTTCATTCTTGGCGCCACCAACCTGCTGGTCTGCCTGGTAACACTCGTGCTCTCAGTCTTCAGTCTTCCTGCCGACATCAAGTCGCGGGCGATCCAGACCGTGACGACGAAGCCGGTCCGCACCGCTGAGATCGTGCTGGGCCGTATCCTGGGATTCGCGATCGTGGGCACCTGCCTGCTGGCCATGATGGGCCTGGCTGGCTGGGCGTTCGTCGTCCGGAGCGTGAACCACAGCCACTCGCTCGCCGCCGAGGATGTCTTCGACGTCACCGATGGCGATGGCACGAAGACCGGCGGCGAGGGCCGCACCAGCCTCGATCGCGGCCACCGCCATCGCGTGGTTCTCGATGCCGCCGGGGCCGGCATGGCCGAAACCGCCCAGGGCCACCGCCACCGGGTGACGGCGTCGGGAGCGTCCGTGGACGGCGGCTCGACCTACGAGGTCAGTTCACCCATCGGCATGCTCGAGGCCCGCCGCCCACGACGAGGCTCGCTCCGGTTTCTCGACCGGGAAGGCAGGCCGGCGGCGAAGGGCATCAGCGTGGGGGCCGAGTGGGCGTACCGGCAGTTCATCGAGGGGGGCACGGCCGCCGCCGCGATCTGGACGTTCGAAGGCCTCACGCCCGAGGAGTTTCCGGAGGGTCTACCGCTCGAGATGATCGTGCGGGTCTTCCGCACCTACAAGGGAGACATCGAGGAGGGAATCCACGGCACCATCCAGGTCCGCAATCCGACGAGCAGCCTCCGCAGCGAATCCCTGCCGATCGTGGCCCGCGAGTTCACCATCGACTCGCTGCTGATCCCGCGGCGAATCAACACGGTGCTCGCCGACGGCCAGTTGAAGGAAGTCGACCTGTTTACCGACCTCGTGGCCGATGGACGGATCGAAGTCTGGCTCCAGTGCCTCGAGCCCGCGCAGTATTACGGCGTGGCGCAGGCCGACTTCTACCTACGGGCCGGAGACGGCTCGTTCGTCGTCAACTACGCGAAGAGTTGTCTGGGCATCTGGTTCTCGATGCTCATCTGCACCGCGCTCGGAGTGATGTTCAGCACGTTTCTCTCAGGGCCGGTGGCGCTCCTGGCGGCGGTCTCGATGCTGCTCGTGGGGCAGTTTCGCGAGTTCATCGCCCGGCTCTTCACCAGCCAGGTCACAGGCGATGCCACGATCGTGCCCGGCGGTGGGCCCATCGAGTCGCTCTACCGCATCGTCACGCAGACGAGTATCACGCTCGAACTCGATCCCACGCCCGCGGTGCAGGCGATGAAGGTGCTCGACACGATCCTCCTGGCGCCGATGCGTCTGGCCGCCGGACTCTTTCCGTCGCTCTCTTCGCTCGGCACCAGCGATTTCGTGGCCGGCGGCTTCGACATCCCCGGAGATCTTCTGGGGGCACACGCCGCTGAGACGGCTGGATACGTGCTGGCGTTCTTCGTCGTCGGTGTCTTCTGCCTCAAGGCCCGGGAGGTGGCGTCATGAGTCAGTCACGGCAGGATTCCCGGCCCGGTCCGGAGTCGCGGTCCGTGCGCCGCAGCGATCGATCTGCGGATCCACGGCCGGCAGGCGAGCCGTCGTGGTTTGGCCTGCGACGCGGCACGCTGGCGGCCCTGATCGCGATCGCGGTGCTGCTCGTGCCGCTCTCGGCGCTGAGCCAGCCTGCCGACTCCACGAGCGCCGGCGGGCTTCTGGCGCGGCTGCGGGCGAAGTTCGGGCTTTCGCAAGCGAATCTCGGCGAGGTGGATCCCACCAGTGAGACGATGCGGTTTGCCACGCTTGGCCTCAAGAACATCGCCGTGACACTGCTCTGGGACCGCGCCAACCACTACAAAAAGGTCGAAGACTGGGCCAACCTCTCGGCGACGCTGGAGCAGATGACGAAGCTTCAGCCCAACTTTTATTCAGTCTGGGACTTCCAGGCCCACAATCTTTCCTACAACATCTCCGTCGAGTTCGACGACTATCGCGACCGCTATGCCTGGGTGATGAAGGGCATCGAGTTTCTCCGTCAGGGCATCTCGTTCAACACCCGCGAGCCGCGGCTGTTGGGGCGGATGGGCTGGTTCATCGGGCAGAAGATCGGCAAGTCGGACGAGAAGGTGCAATTTCGGAAGCTCTTCAAGGCCGACGACGACTTCCACGATCGTGACGATCCCGACCGCACGCTGCCCGAGCGAGACAACTGGCTGGTCGCCCGCGAGAAATACCGTGCCGGCCAGGCGCTGGCCGATCGCGGGGCGCCGCTCAAGACGACGCCGCTCATCTTCCACAGCGAGCCGATGATGACCTCGATCAACCATGCGCGGGCCCTCGAGGAGGATGGCGAGTTTGGTCCGGCAGCGAAGGATGGCTGGAAGCTCGCCAACGACGAACTCGGCCGCTTCGCCGAGCGGGATATACCGACGAGTTGGGGCGTGCCGATCCAGTTGCGGCTCCGCGAGGCGGAGGAGAAGCGGGCGGCGCAGCTGGCTGCGGACCTCGAGCAGCTCCTTCCGGGGCAGTTCGCGGCGGCCCAGCAGAACCGGAAAGACGCGCTGACGGCCGACCAGAAGGCGGCGCTCGAAACGCCGGCGCTTGACCGCACCGAGGCCCAGCAGCAGGCCGCGGCGGCGGCCGAGAGCCAGCTGCTCGTCACCTGGAAGTCGGTGGCCAGGCAGGCCCCAGCCGACGTGCGTGCCAAGGCGGAGGATCTCGCCCGTGAATATACCGAGGCGCAGGAGCGGGCGACGATGATCGAACGCTATCGTGACATCGTCAACTTCGACTTCTGGAGGGCGACCTGCGAGGCCGAGGTTACGGAGCCCGCCCTCGAGGCCCGTGAGAGCACGTGGCGGGCCGACAAGGAGTTTGAGGCGGCGCGGCTGCAGTCGGCGAAGCAGGCCTACGAGCAGTCGTTCGCGGCCTGGCGGAAGGTGCTCGATGCGTCCAAGGTGTTGCGAGAGGATCCGCTCACGGCCGACGACATCGTCGAGGTGATCGATCGCTACCGGAAGCTCCTCGAGCAACTCGACGAGCCTTTCCCGTCGCCTTTCGTCCTGCAGGACGTGATCGACCTCGTCTCGCCCGGCGGGTGAGCCGCGGCCTCCTGATGCTGCGGCTCCCGATGCTGAGGAGCTGGTCGGTGGGCACGCACAGAAGCCGGGAATCTTTGCGCCTCACGAGCGGCTGCCTGTCGGCCAGCAAGGCATCCTGGAGCAAAATCCCCGGCGCCGAGCATGCCGACCGCCGGCGAACCGTCAGGCGGTCTTCTTGGAAATGAGGAGCTTATCGATGCGGCGGCCATCCATGTCGATGACTTCGATCGTGAGTCCGCGCCATTCGAGCGTGTCGCCGGCCGCGGGGATCCGCTCCAGTTCCGCGAGCACGAGCCCCGACACGGTGGAGTAGTCGCGAGGCAGGGGATCGATCTTGAGCTCGAAGCGCTTGACGAGGTCTTCGATGCCGGCGCTTCCTTCGACCAGCCACGAGCCATCGTCCCGCCGCACGAAATCCTCGGTTGCAGCGCCCCGATGCTCGTCGTGAATCTTGCCGACGAGTTCCTCGAGCACGTCCTCCAGGGTGACGAGCCCCTCCGTACCACCGTATTCGTCGAGGACGATGGCCATCTGGTTCCGTTCCTTCTGGAAGAGTTCGAGCAGCCGGTTGAGGGGCATTGTCTCCGGCACGAAGATCGCGCGATGGAGCATCTTGCGGAGCTCGATGGGCCAGCCCATCCAGGTGTTGCGAAGCACGTCCTTGATCGAGACGTAGCCGACGATGTGGTCGAGCGAGCCTTCGTAGACCGGGAGCCGCGAGTAGCCCGCCATGGCGATGGCCCCGAGGATCTCGCCCGAGGGCGTTTCGATGTCGAGGGCGTCGAGATCGATGCGGGGCCGCATGATGTCGCGAACGGTCCGCTCGCCGAGCCGCAGAGCCTCCACGGCGACGGCCTGCTCGACGGCCTCGAGAATGCCTTCGGCACGGCCGGTCTCGAGAAGATGTTCGATGTCGTCCACCGACACGCTGGGCTCCGTCTGCTTGCCGGCCCCCAGCAGAAAGAGGACCGCCGAGGTGGCCGTGCTCAGGCCCCAGACGAGCGGGGTCGTCCAGCGGGCGAAGAACTGCATGGCCGGGGCGGCGAGCCTGGCGAACGACTCGGCCCGCCGCAGGGCGAGTCGTTTCGGCACCAGCTCCCCGAGCAGGAGCGTGACGAAGGAGAGCAGAAGCACGAACACGGTGAGCGCGATCGGTCGAGCGACACCCGCGATGGCCGGCGGGGCGCGGTCGGCGATCCACGCAGCCAACTGGCTCACGAGGCTGTCACCGCCGTAGGCGGCGGCCAGGGTGCCGACGAGCGTGATGCCGATCTGGACCGTCGGCAGAAACCGATCCGGGCTGCTGGCCAGTTCGAGCGCGGCCCGCGCCCGGCGGTCGCCCTGGTCCGCCAGGGCCCGCAGTCGGCCTCGGCGGCTGGCGACGATCGCCATCTCGGCGCCGGAAAAGAATCCGTTCGCGAGGATCAGCGCCAAAACGATGAGGATTCCCGGAAGCATTGGTCGTACGGTTCGTTCTTCTGCGCTGGGGCCGGTGGATGCATCTAGCGACCGGCGGACTCGTCACGATCGATCACGGCGAGATTGTCGCGATGGACGACCTCCTCGTAGGGCACACCGCCGAGCACCTCGGCGATTCGTTCGGTGCGGAGACCGGCAATCCGCCGCAACTCGTCGGCGGAATAGTTGACCAGGCCCCGCGCGAATATCCGGCCATCGGCGGTGGCCAGCGCGACGACGTCGCCGGTGGTGAAGTCTCCTGAAAAGGAGCGGATGCCGGCGGCCAGCAGGCTTCGGCCACCGCTCACCACGGCCTCCCGCGCGCCCGCGTCGACCAGCACCGTGCCTCGAGCGTCGGCCGACCAGCCGAGCCATCGCTTCCAGGCGGGCATGGTTTCGCTGCGACCCGTGAACAGCGTGCCGACGGGCACGCCCCTGCAGATCCGCTCGAGCACGTCGTCGTCCCGCCCGGAGGCGACGATGCAGCTACCGCCGGCCTCGGTCACCATTCGTGCGGCTGCGATCTTGCTGGCCATGCCCCCCTTCGAGAGGCCGCCAAGCTTGTCTTGGGCGAACCCTGCGACGGCCGCGTCGATTCGCGGCACGTGCGAGACGATGGTGGCGGCTGGGTCAGAGGGATGGCGATCGAAGAGCCCCTCGACGTCGGAGAGCAGGACGAGCAGCGGTGCGCCCAGGAGCGTCGCCACGAGGGCGGCGAGCCGGTCGTTGTCGCCAAACGAAGTCCGCAGCTCCTCGACGCTGACGGTGTCGTTCTCGTTGATCACGGGCACCGCCCCGTAGTCGAGAAGCGTGAGGAGGGTGTTGCGGATGTTGAGATAGCGGGTTCGATCCTGGAGATCGTCGGCGATCAGCAGCACCTGGGCCACGTGGCGGCCCCGACCGCGGAGTGCTCGTTCGTAGGCCTCGATCAGGCAGCTCTGGCCGATGGCGGCCACGGCCTGGAGGCGGGCCAGTTCAGTCGGCCGGCTGGTCAGGCCGATGCGGCCCATCCCGGCCGCGACTGCCCCCGAGCTCACGAGCACGACCCGGCGACCGGACGCGGCGATGGCGTCGATCTGCCGGCCGAGCGACTCGATGCGGGCCGTATCGAGGAGGCCGTCGGGTCCGGTGAGCACGCGGGTGCCCACCTTGACGACGATCAACGCTGCGGCGGAGGTGATCTGCTGGCGGATCGTATCGGTCATGGCGACGGAGGGAGTGGGTGCCCGGAATCACGGGCGCAAAACCGCGTATCGTACCCTCGCGGCGGGCCACCGGGCCACCCGGACGTTTCTGGTCGCAGAGACACAGCCGCCACGAGGTCGGTACGGCAATCGGCTGTGGTGGCCGCGGTGGCTGCGGTGGTTGAGAGCCCTCGGGGCTCATCCCTATGATGGCGATGCCATTGTCGATGCCGCCGGATCGCCTGCCGATGCCGGTCGCTGTTGGACCCGCCCCGCCGAGGTTTGCTTTCGATGAGCGACTTGCATCACGAATGTGGCCTGGCCGCGATCTATCACCTCACCACCGGCGAGCCCAGCCCACTCTGTCCGGACCAGGGGCCCGAGGAAGTCTCCCGGCTCATGCCGCGGATGCTGCTCGACATTCAGAACCGCGGCCAGTTGTCCGCGGGAATGACGGCGTGGAACCCCAAGCGGAGCCAGCTCCTCGCCACGTACAAGGAGGTGGGCAGCGTCAGCGAAGTGTTTCGGATGAGCCATCGGGGCAAGTATGAGAGCGTGATGGAGCAGCATGTCGGGCGGGCTGCCATCGGCCACGTGCGGTATGCGACGTGCGGGGCGGAAGATCGCGGCTATGCCCAGCCGCTCGAGCGGCCCCACATCCAGAAGCGGAAGTGGTTTGCCTTCGGCTTCAACGGCCAGCTCGCCAACTATCCTGAGCTCCGCGAGGAGATTCTCGCCGGCGACGACAACCATCTTGCCCGCGACAACGACACCGAAGTGATCATGCACGCGATCGGCCAGGAACTCGCCGGCGACGCCGACCCCGATCCGGTCGACATGCTCGCCGCGATCTCCGCTCGATTCGACGGCGCTTGGAATCTCGCCCTGCTCGATGCCTGCGGTCGTCTGGTCGTGGCCCGCGATCCCAGAGGCATCCGGCCGATGGAGTATGCGCGGCTCGGGCCGCTCGTGGCGGCCGCGAGCGAGAGCGTGGCCCTGCTCAATCTCGGCTTTCCGGCGGAGTCGATCCGGTCGCTGGAGCCCGGCACCGCCCTGATCGTGGACGGGACGACCGTGCGGGTGGAGCGATTCGCCGAGTCGCCCCGTCAGGCACACTGCTTCTTCGAGTGGGTCTACTTCGCCAACGTCGCCAGCACGATGGACGAGCGGAGCGTCTACCTGTCACGCAAGCGGCTCGGTGAGGAACTTGCCCGGCTCGAGACGGTGCCGATCGACTCCGACACCGTCGTCGTGCCCGTGCCCGACACGAGCAAGGCGGCCGCCGACGCGATGGCCTACCGGCTTGCGATTCCCTGTGTCGAAGGCCTGATCCGCAACCGCTACACCGGCCGCACCTTCATCGACGGCGCGGCCAGCCGCCGGCAGAAGGCCGAGACGAAATACACCCCGCTCCGCGAGGTGCTGGAGGGCAAGCGGGTGATCCTCGTCGAAGACTCGATCGTGCGAAGCACGACGATGAAGGTGCTGCTCGGCAGAATGCGGTCGCTGGGCCTCGCGCGGGAGATCCACGTGCGGGTGGCCTGTCCACCGATCGTCGCCCCCTGCTTTTACGGCATCGACATGTCGACGATCGACGAGCTCTTCGCCCCGGAGTTTCTGCCGGACGGGATGCTGACCGAGGCGGCGCAGGCCAACATGGCAGCGCGATTGGGCGCCGATTCCCTCCGCTATCTGCCCATCGAGTCGGTGGCCCGGTCGATCGGATTCGACGCCGCCGAACTCTGCCAAGCCTGTCTCACGGGCCGGTATCCGACGCCCGCCGGCGAGCGGCTCTATCAAATCGCCCTCTCCCAAACCTCACGGGGCGGTGCAGGACGAACGTACGAGCCGGTGCGATAGAACCGCCGTGGGAGACGGCATGCCGTGGAAGCCACGGGCTCCGGTACAAGCCGACCGGCCGTGAGGCCGCGTGCAGCCCTGCTGCACGGCTCGGAACTTACCATGCCTCGTCGCCGGACGTTCGTTGCGCCCATCCTGGGCTTCACTCACTCGGATGCCGCCGGGAATGGCAGGAAGTTAGTCGCAACCCCTGTGCTGGCCGAGAGATGGCGATGCTAGCGTCTTGCCTGCTGGCGCGAGCAT
>JBPCTA010000245.1:0-4614 GCA_051006595.1 Pirellulales bacterium | reverse complement strand
CGCCTCGGACGTGTCGTTCTCGGGATCGCAGGTCAGGCTCACCACCCTGAAATCGCGATCGTCGATTCGGCGAAGGATGTCGGCGATCTCCTGATTCTCGCGAAAGCACGGCCCCGGACAGTTGGCGAAGAAAATCGCCCCCATCCAGACCTTGCCTTCGAGCTGCGACGACGAAAACTCCTCTCCCCTCTGATCCCGAAGCGTGAACGGCACGTCCGCGAGATTCGGCGCGGTGGCGTCGTCCGCCTCGACCGTGCCCGCCACCGGCGCCGGACGTGACGAGCCCGCCTCGCGTGATGAACCGACCTCGGAAGCACTCCGGCCAGAGCCCATCGCCGCCGACTGACTCTCGGATTTCGGCGGCGCACACGCGGCGAGCACAGCAAGCACCAGACAGGAACAGGCCCAAAAACACCGCATCGTTGGACCCTCAAAGACGTTGGAAAGCTGCGGCGGGAAGGTGAGGGTCGGCGAAGGCTCAGCGAACGTGATCAGTGGGCGGCCGGCTCGGCAAAAGGCCCCTCAGCGGCGGCCTTCTCGAGGAGTTTGAGGTCGGAACCGCGGGCCATGTGGAGGGCCCGCTCCTGCGACACCATGCGGTTTCGCAGGCCTACGTCGGGCACCAGCATGATGGCGAGAAAGAGCGACATCATTGCTGCTGGAATCGTGAGCACGTACTTCCAGTTCGCCTCCCACCAGACGTGCATGAAGAACAGGATCACGAGCATCGCCTTCGTGCACGACACGGCCATCATGAACGCCCAGCCGACCTGCGGCTGATCCCGCCACGGCCACGCCGGGGAATAGGTGAAGAAGGAGAGCGTCGTGAGCCCGCAAAGGGCGAGAAACACGAACAGATACTTGCCGATCCCGCCGTGGCCTTCGTGCGCATCGTGACCGCCGTGTCCCGCCTCGATTGCATGGTGAAGCGTCTCGTCGGCCGATTCGCCGGCGCGGGTGATGGGACCGTGGGTGCCGTGTTCCGACATGAAAAAGCCTCAGAAGAGGTACAGGAGCGGGAAGAGAAAGATCCACACGAGATCGACGAAGTGCCAATAGAGGCCGATATTTTCGATCGCCCCGGCCCGCTTCGCGTTGAGCTTCCACGTGGCCATGATCGCAAACACGAGCAGGCCCACACCGACGTGGACGGCGTGGAAGCCGGTGAGCAGAAAGTAGGTGCTCGCCCACATGTTGCCGCCGGGAATCACCGTCGGCAGCTTCAGCCACGAAAACGCATCGTTGAGACCATGCCCGTTATGCCCGCCATGCCCTCCGGAACTGCCGTGGTCGGCGGTCCCGGTCCCCTCGGCCGGAAGCGGCATCACCTGATCGGCGACGACGGCCATGTCGAAGGCCTGCTGATCGGGGCTCAGCACCATCTTCTCGATCTGCTGGAGTTTCCGGCGGGCATCCTGCTGCTCGGCCGAAAGCGACGCCTCCGGCGCGTCGTAGAGTTCCTTGAGCCGATCGACGGTTTCGGGCTCCTTCCAGCCGGCCAGGGCCGCCACCTGCGGGGAGCCGTGGTAGCGAACGGCCCACTGATACTTCATCGCTTCCCAGCCATTCTTCGGCTCGCGTCGCAGTGCCTCGAGCCGACCGCGGACCGCCGAGCCGTAGTAGAGATCGGGACGTTCGTAGATGCGTCCCCGCGGAGCGGACGGATAGATGCCGTGCTCGAACTTGGCGGAATATTCATAGCCCTTCACACCAAGGAAGAGCGTGCCAAGCAACAGGGTCAGGACCATCCAGATCTTCGCCAGGCCCGTCTTGTTGACTCGTGCGGCCTCGAGGGCCAGCACGATCGTGACGCTCGAACAGATCAGCACGAAGGTGTTGAAGGCACCGATCGGCTCGCTCAGGTGCACATGATGCGGCTTGGGCCAGACGGCGGCACCAAACCTGAGCACCACGTAACTGCCCAACAGCGCCGCAAAGAACATGATCTCGGTCGAGAGAAACAGCCACAAGATCAGCTTGCCACGGGTGAGCGGTAGGCCGGGCTGGTACTGGAGCGTGAGGTGACCATGTCCGTTACCGTGTCCGTCACCATGCCCCGCATGCCCAGCATGACCAGCATGCCCGGAGTGCCCGTGATCATGTCCGTGGTGAATGGAGGCGGCTGAGGCGTTCATGAATCGTTGCTCTTGAAACAGTGCGAGGGAATCTGAGAGGAGGAATCGGGGCGTGAGGATCGAGATGCAATCAGACGGGCCTGCCCCAGAGAACCGCTGCAGTGAGAAGTCCGAGGAGCGTGGCCAGTGAGGTGAACAGCAGGGTTCGAGCCGAGGGCTCATCACGCCGGATGGCGAACCGCACTGTCGCCAGAACATAGACGATCGCGGCCACGGCCGCCGCGAAGAACAGCCGGATGCTGCCGGACGGCACGGCCAGCACCAGGCTCGCCGGCACCATGGCAAGCGCCGCCGCCAACGACTGCCCCGCGGCCCGGAGCCCGGAGGGATCGACGACCGTGAGCATCTTGAGACCGGCGGCGGCGTATTGGGAGCGGTAGAGCCACGCGATTGCCAGGAAGTGGGGAAACTGCCAGAGGTAGAGCACCGTCGCGAGTGCCGCCGCCGCCAAGGCACCGCGGGCATCGCCTGTCGCCAGCCTCTGCGGCCCATCGGCGGCCAGCCAGCCAATCGCCACGGGCAACGCGCCGGCGACAGCGCCCACCGCGGTGTTGAGCGGGGTGAGCCGCTTGAGCGGCGTGTATACAGCGACATACAAGAGCCACGTCGCGACCGCCGCAGCCGCCGGCTGCCAGCCATAGGCTGCCCACGACACGACGGAGCCGACCGCGAGCAGGATGGCCGCCGCATTCCATGCGGCCCACACCGACATCCGGCCTGTGACGATGGGTCGGGAGGCAGTCCGCGGCATCCGGCGGTCGCTCTCGCGTTCGAGGATCTGGTTGGCGATGCTGGAACTTGCCGCCACGAGCACGGTGCCCATGAGCAGCCATGTCAGCTTGGCGAGGCTTTCAGGCCGTCCCGCCGTGAGCCACATCGCCGTGACGACCGTGGCCAGCACCATGACGGCAATCCGTGGCCGCGTCAGCCGCGATACGTCTGCCGCCCAGGCTGCGGCGCTGCCGACCATCGCATTTTCGACCAGCGGCCTGTCTGCCAGCAGACCGTCGGCCGTCGCCCGCGGGAGCGATTGCCCGCCAGTGAACTCGGCAGTCATCTCGACGGGCGTCATGCGAACACCTTCGGGGCCGAAACCATGGTGCCGCGGGAAGGTCGGCCATCATCGGCAGGGCCGGCCACATGCCGGCCAAAACCACCCGATTCGATGGCCAGGATCACGGACCCGCCCAGGATCAGCATTCCGAGCACCACATGCCCGGTGACGACGGCCGCGCTCCAGCCGCTCCGAGCCCGCAGCGGCTCGACGAGCATCCAGGATTCGGGCAGCAGGCCCGACGGCAGGCCCCAGCTCACCACCCACGCGCCAGCCCCGAGCGCCATCTGGCCGATCACCGCAGCGACCATCAGCCACGACCATCGCCGTGCCAGCACTCCCGCCGATCGAGACGTGACCGCAGACGCGATCGCGAGCATCGTGACAGCGATGGCGCCGGCGACGTGCACGGCGACGATCGCGCGAAAGGCCGCCGGCGAGAGCGTCGCATCGAGGTGTCTGAGTTGGGCCCCGGCGACGAGTTGCAGATAGGCCGCGACCAGCAGCGCGACCGGTAAGCGAGTGATGCCTTCCTGCCGGGCGGCCTCCGCCGATCGCCTCGACAGGGCCGCGATTGCCACGGCCACGGCAAAGAACAGGGGACCGGTGCAGGCATGCACCTTCGCCACCGTCTTGTCGTCGAGGAGCACTCGGGCGCCGCCGAGCGCTCCCTGCACGACGACCAACGCCACTGACGCGATCGCCAGCCAGCGAACGATCGGCCTGGTGTCCGAACGCCACGCAACTGCCGCGAGCGTGACCGCGACGAGCCCGGCCGCAGCCCCCAGCAGCCTGTGCCCATGCTCGAGGAACAGATCCCACGGCCCATGCAGCCATTCAGCCAACGGGAACAGAAACAGATTGTGGCCGTAGGTTGCCGGCCAGTCGGGCACCGCCATCGCCGCCTCGTAGGTCGTGACGAGTGCCCCGAACGACAACAGCACCGCCGTCACGCCCACCAACAGGCAGGCGATCAGATGCGTCCAGTTGAAGGCTGCGAGTCTCATGAGTGGCAAGCAAGTCGCGAAACCAGTGACGAGGGCGGCTGTGGCTCCCCGGCCCCTCGCAGGCTCCTTTCAGTGAGCAGCCGACGCCGCCGCGGCAGCCGCCGCGTTTGGTGGGTCGGTCTGCATCAGATGATCCTTCTCCACGCCGGGCACGGAGTATTCGTAGGGGCCGCGGTAGACCACCGGCTGATAGTCGAAGTTGCCGTGTCCCGGTGGGCTCGGCGCCGTCCACTCCAGGGTGTTGGCATTCCACGGATTCCGGCCGGCAACGGGCCCCCAGAACATGCTGTAAATGAAGTTAGCCGCGAAGATGATCTGGGTCGCCACCATGCCGATCGCGCACCACGTCATGAAGGCGTTGAGCGGCTGGAGGTGATGGAACGTCTCGTAGTGGTAGGCATCGGCCAGTCGCCGCGGG
>JBPCTA010000244.1:0-3220 GCA_051006595.1 Pirellulales bacterium | reverse complement strand
CGAGGCCGCGGACTCTAGCGTTACGCGGCTCGGGGCTGCCCGTGCCCCATCGCCGGACGTTCGTTCCGCCCATCCTGGGCTCCACTCACTCGGATGCCGCCGGCGCTTCGGTATCCTGCCTTCTCTTGGCGTCATACGCCGGCGTCGGGGCACGGGCAGCCCCTCGCTGAGTTCATGCCGGTTTTCGTGAAAGCCGGTTGGCTGTCACGGCTCGGATCTGCCTGTTTCGCGGACTGTACGGCCGTCCAGAAAATCTACTTGCCAGGCAGGCCGCAAGCCGATAGTATACCCGCGTTCAGTGTTCGGTTCCGCGGCAAATCGCTCGATTCATGGTGGCGAAGCAACCACCCCGACGGCGTGCCGGGAAACGTGGGAGATGGTCGCCATGGTGACGGCAGTTGAAGGAGTGAATGGTCGGATGGGAAAGAAAGACGACAAATCTGCAAAAGACAAGGACAAGGATAAGGAAGCCAGGCTCGACGAGGGTCGGGTGGGCAAGAAGGGGGCCGCGGCCAAGGTGGGCCACGCGTTCCTCGACGACAACCCGGCGCTCAGGAACACGCTCGCCCAGATCGAGAAGGAGTTTGGCGAGGGTTCCATCATGCCCTTGGGCGCCGAACGCCAGGCCCCGATCGAGGGTATCTCCTCCGGCAGCCTGTCGGTCGATCTCGCCCTCGGCGGCAAGGGGTTTCCGCGAGGTCGGATCATCGAGGTGTTCGGCCCCGAATCGTCCGGCAAGACCACGATCGCCCTGCACGCCGTAGCCGCCGCCCAGCGGGCCGGCGGTATCGCGGCCTTCATCGATGCCGAGCATGCGCTCGACCCGAGTTGGGCCAAGAAGCTCGGTATCTCGCTCGAGAAGTTGCTCGTCAGCCAGCCGACGAGCGGCGAGGAAGCGATGCACATCGCGGAGATGCTCATCAAGAGCAACGCCGTCGACATCATCGTCGTTGACTCAGTCGCGGCCCTCGTGCCGCAGAAGGAACTCGACGGTGAGATCGGCGACTCGTTCGTGGGCCTGCAGGCCCGGCTCATGAGCCAGACGATGCGAAAGCTGACCGGTGCGATCGCCAAGAGCAATACGACCGTGAACTTCATCAACCAGATTCGCGAGAAGATCGGCGTGATGTTCGGCAGCCCCGAAACCACTCCAGGTGGCCGGGCGTTGAAGTTCTACTCATCGTGCCGAGTTGACGTGCGCCGGATCGGCACACTCAAGGATGGCGAGGAAGTGGTCGGTCAGCGCGTGAAGGTGAAGATCGTCAAGAACAAGGTGGCGCCGCCGTTCCGGGTGGCGGAGTTCGACATGATGCATGCCGACGGCATCAGCGTGGAGGGCGATATTCTCGATCTCGCCGTCACCGCCAAGCTCATCGACAAGACGGGCACCTGGATGCGCTATGGCGAGACGCATCTGGGCCAGGGACGGGAGAAGGCCCGCCAGTTTCTCAAGGATAATCCCGCCGTGGCGCAGGACATTAGCGAGAAGATCCTGGCCAGCAAAGACACGGTGATTGCGATGGTGAGTGAGACCGCCGCGAGCGAGTGACGCGGCAGGCACCGCGGGGATCGATCGCTCATCATCCATCCCCAGAGCCGTTTCCCCCCAACCACCCACGGGAGGCCGTCCCAAGCGGCCGCTCGTGGGTGGTGTCGTTTTGCCGCAGCGGCATCGCGTCGTGGTGGCGGCGCCGGGTATAGTGTCGGCCCTGCGACGAACCCCGCAATCAACCCTTTCCTGCTGCGTTCCCAAGGAGCCGATGGCGATATGAAGGCCGATGACCTCCGCGAAGCGTATCTCGCATTCTTCGAGTCGAAGGGCTGCGTCCGCCGGCCGAGCGACGTGCTTGTGCCGCGATGGGATCCGTCGGTGCTGTTCACGCCCGCGGGCATGAACCAGTTCAAGGATCATTTCCTCGGCAAGTGCAAGCTCGACTTCACCCGGGCCACAACCTGCCAGAAATGTCTGCGGACGGGCGACATCGACAACGTGGGCCGGACGCCGCGGCACCACACGTTTTTTGAGATGCTCGGCAACTTCTCCTTTGGCGACTACTTCAAACGGGAGGCCATCCACTGGGCCTGGGAGTTTCTCACCGCCAAGAACTGGCTGAACATCGCTCCCGAGAAGCTCTCGATCACCGTCTACCAGGACGACAACGAGGCCTTCGCGATCTGGGCCGACGAGATCGGCGTGCCTGCCGCCCGGATCACGCGGATGGGCGAAGACGACAACTTCTGGCCGGCGAGTTCGCCATCGCAGGGGCCCGACGGCGTCAGCGGCCCGTGCAGCGAGATCTTCTACCGCATGCCCGACGGCAGCGATGTGGAGATCTGGAATCTCGTATTCACGCAGTTCAATCGCGTGGGACCGCCGCCCGACAACCTCCATCCGCTCCCCAGCCGCAACATCGACACGGGCATGGGCCTGGAGCGGACGTGCGCGATGCTCCAGGGAGTTGACAGCAACTTCCATATCGACATCCTGCGGCCGATCGTCGAGGCGGTGGCCGAGGTCTGCGGCCGGCGGTACGAGCCGGCAACCGATGACGGCCGCCGGATGCGGCGGATCGCCGACCATGTGCGGGCCTGCACGTTTGCGATTCACGAGAACGTGCTGCCGGGCAACAACGAGGAGAAATACGTCGTCAAGCGACTGCTGCGACGGGCCGTGCTCGACGGCCGCCAGATGGGGATGCGGGAGCCGTTCCTGCACGCGCTGCCGCCGATCGTCGCCGAGATGATGCGGAGGCCGTATCCCGAACTCGCCGACACGACCGATCGCGTGGGCACCGTCATCAAGCGGGAGGAGGAATCGTTTCTCGCCACGATCGACGGCGGCCTTGAGCGAATCGAGAAGCTCTTCAAGGCGATCGGCACATCGGGCAGGGCGGTGGTCGCCGGCGGCGACGCCGCGGAACTCTACACCACCTACGGCTTCCCGCCGGAACTGCTCGAGACGCTCGCCGCCGAACGGAACTGCGGCTTCGACTGGGCCGGCTTTCGGGCTGCGATGGAGGATCATGGCCTCAAATCGGGCGCCGGCCATCGGGTGGAGGTGTTTACCTCCGGGCCGCTCGACGCGCTCAAGAAGACGATGCACGGCTCCGAGTTCGTGGGCTATGACGCCATCGAAGCCCAGGGCAAGGTGATCGGCATCATCGCGCAGGATTCGCTCTGCGACCGGCTCGACGAAGTGGGCCACGCCGCGCCGGTGACC
>JBPCTA010000243.1:0-3390 GCA_051006595.1 Pirellulales bacterium | reverse complement strand
CTGCCTGGCCTGTCATCAAGGGCAGGTGAACGGCACGGCGATTCCGGGGCTGCCCAACTCGAACTATGCCCTCGAGACGCTCACCGAAGAGGTTCGTCTCGTGAAAGTGCAACAGCGGAAGGCCTTCAGCCACATGGACGTGGGTTCGCTCTTCCTGCCGCTGGGCACAACCAACGGCACCACCAACGCGGTGATCTTCGGCGTGGCCCTCATGCGGCATCGCGACCCCGATCTGGCGATCGTGCAGCGGTCGCCGCGATTCGATCTCGTGCACCACGACATGGATGCGCCGCCGTGGTGGCACTATGCCCGGCGAAAGAGCCTTTATGCCGACGGTTTCGCGCCACAGGGCCATCGGATGCTGATGCAGTTCCTGCTCGTGAAGGAGAACGGCCCGGAGAAGTTTCACGAGTGGGAGGACCAGTTTCGTGAGATCGAGTCATGGATCAAGTCGCTCGAGTCGCCGCCGTGGCCGGGAAGCATCGATCGCGACCTCGCCGCCACGGGAGCCCATGTCTTTGCGGACCACTGCGGCTCGTGCCACGGAACGCCCGGACCTCGGGGCGACTATCCCGATCGCATCGTCGCGATCGAGGAGGTGGGCACCGATCCGGTCCGACTCGAGTCGCTCACCGCGAAGGAACGGGGCCAGCTCAACGCGAGCTGGTTTGGCCATTTCGGAGAGGACGCGGCCGGCATGACCGAACGCGAGTCGCCCGCCGGCTATGTGGCGCCCCCGCTCGACGGCATTTGGGCTTCGGCGCCGTACCTCCACAATGGCTCCGTGCCCACGCTCTGGCACCTCCTCCATCCCGACCAGCGGCCCGTCGTCTGGCGGCGGACGCCGACCGGCTACGACGACGAACGCGTGGGCCTCGAGATCGAGGAACTCTCCGAGATGCCGCCGGGCCGGCTGCTTCCCTCGATCCGCCGCTCGCACTTCGACACGAGCAAGCCCGGCAAGAGCGCCGCCGGCCATGACTTCCCGGATGCCCTTACGGAGGACGAAAAAACCGCCGTCCTCGAGTATCTCAAGACGCTCTGATGCCTGCTCCAATCCCCCTCGGCATCTCCACGAGGTCCGACTTTTGCTACTCTTGAACGCCTGCATGGCAGGTCCGCAGCCGCCCTTTCGGAGATGAACGCATGACCCAACTTGAAGCCGCCCGCGCCCATGAGATCACGCCCGAGATGAAGTTCGTCGCCCAGCGCGAGGATCTTCCTGAGGAGTTGATCCGGGCCGAGGTCGGCCGGGGCAGGATGGTGATCCCCGCCAACACGGTCCATCTCACGAAGAAGCTCGAGCCGATGGCCATCGGGATCGCGGCGCTCACGAAGATCAATGCCAACATCGGCAACTCTGCGGTCACGAGCGACGAACAAACCGAGCTGGAGAAGCTCCACATGGCGGTCCATCACGGGGCCGACACGGTGATGGATCTCTCGACCGGGAAAGACATCGACACCATTCGCCAGGCGATCATCGACGCCTCCCCCGTGCCGATCGGCACGGTGCCGATTTATCAGATGCTCGAGGAACTTGGCGGTGATATCGACGACATGAAGCCGCAGCACTTTCTCGACATGTGTGAGAAGCAGGCGAGGCAGGGGGTGGACTACATGACCGTTCATGCCGGCCTGCTTCAGGAGCACCTCCACCTCACGATGCACCGGATCACCGGAATCGTGAGCCGGGGCGGCTCGCTGATCGCGCGGTGGATGATGACCCACAAGCAGCAGAATCCCCTCTACACCCACTTCGAGGATCTCTGCGACATCTTCCGCGAGTATGACGTGACCTGGAGCCTCGGCGACGGCCTGCGGCCCGGCAGCATCGCCGATGCCAGCGACGAGGCCCAGTTCGCTGAGCTCCATGTGCTCGGCGAGCTCACCCGGCGGGCCTGGAAGAAGGGCTGCCAGGTGATGGTCGAGGGGCCGGGCCACGTGCCGATGGACCAGATCGACATGAACGTGAAGCGACAGATGGAGGAGTGCGACGAGGCCCCCTTCTACGTGCTCGGGCCGCTCGTCACCGACATCGCGCCGGGCTATGACCACATCACCAGCGCCATCGGCGCGGCACTTGCCGGCTGGAGCGGTGCGGCGATGCTCTGCTACGTGACGCCCAAGGAGCATCTCGGCCTGCCTGACGCGGAGGACGTGAAGCAGGGAGTGATCGCCTACAAGATCGCCGCCCATGCGGCCGACCTGGCCCGGCATCGCAAGAACGCGCGGGTCCGCGACGATGCGCTCTCGCGAGCCCGTTTCAATTTCGACTGGAACGAACAGTTTCGCCTGTCGCTCGATCCCGAGACCGCGCGGAAGTATCACGACCAGACGCTGCCGCAGGAGACGTTCAAGAGCGCCCACTTCTGCAGCATGTGCGGCCCGAAGTATTGCTCGATGAAGATCTCGCAGGAGATTCGCGACATGGCGGCGGCCGAAGACGCGGTCAAGGACGCGGTCAAGGCGGGATCGCTCCCCGTCATCCAGGCTGGCACGTGAACAGAGGCGAGGCGGCGCCATGAGCAGATGGCTGGGTGCGACGGTCGTCCTCCTGGTTCTCGTGTCGCCGTCGCCGGCTGTCGCCCAAGTGGCGATCGTCGATGCGGGGCAGGGAAGGGTGTCGCTTTCCTCTGGCACGACCGCGGCCGCGGAGCTCAGCGGCCTCACCTGGGTCGGCGGCTCGACCTACCATGCCGTCGGCGATGACGGGGCGGCCGCGATCTGGACGGTTGCCGCGACCGTCAATGCCTCCACTGGCTGGATCTCGGGGGCAGCGGTGGTGGGCGCGATTCCTGCCGCCGCTCTGGGGGCCGATTCCGAAGGGATCGCTTTCCGTCCCGCGGCCAACAGCGTGTTCGTCACCGACGAGGTGGCCTCCACGATTTCGGAGTTCTCGTTGGTCAACGGTGGGTTTATCCAGAGCGTTTCGGTGCCCGCGATCTACGCGGCTGCCAACGTGCAGAGCAACATGGGGTTGGAGGCGGTCGCCTACCGCGGCGCGACGCTCTGGACCGCGAACGAAGAGGCGGTCGTACCCGACGGCGCGGTCTCCACGACGTCCGCCGGCAGCTGGGTCCGCATCCAGCGGTTTGACGGCTCGTTCGCGGCTGCGGGCCAGTGGGCCTATCGTGCCGACCCGATCTCGGCCGTAAGCAATTTCTACAGCGGCGAGCGGAGCGGCGTGGTTGACGTGCAGCCGTGGAGCGACACGGGATTGTTGGTGCTCGAACGTGAGTTTGGGGGAGTGCTGCCCGGCTTCCGCTCACGGATTTATCAGGTCGATGTGACCACGGCGAGCGACGTGTCGGCATTGCCGACGATCGCATCCGGTGGCTTCACGCCGCTCGCAAAGACCCTTCTCTGGGAGCAGGACTTTGCGACAAG
>JBPCTA010000242.1:0-6970 GCA_051006595.1 Pirellulales bacterium | reverse complement strand
GAGGTCGTCCATTGCATGGTAGCCCTCTCCATCGAAGAACACGGCCACGAGCCGGCCGGCAACCTCGAACGTGCGGCCTTCGCCGGCGGGAATGTCGCCCACGCGGGCCACGGGCGTGAACGGGATGGCGGAAGCATCGTCGGCTGAGGGCGTCATCAAGGAGGTCTCCACCGGTATCATAGCGTGCATGAACGCCCTCCCCGCTTCCGCGTCGCACCGGCCCGTGCGGCTGCTCGTGCTCGACGTCGACGGCACGCTGACGACCAGCGGCCACGAGGTATCGGAGGTGGCCCTCGAGGCGGTGCATCGAGTACGGGCCGCCGGGGTGCGGGTGATGCTGGCGACCGGTCGGCGGTATCGCGACACGCTTGCCGTGGCCGGACGGCTCGGAATCGACGGTCCGATCGTGACGGCCTCGGGGGCGTTGGTGAAACGGCCGTCCGATCATGCGACCCAGGCTCGGGCCGAGTTTGCCGCCGGCGTGTTGCCCGCCGCGCTCGGGATCGTGACGGCCCATGGACACGAGGCGATCCTGTACAGCGACAGTTACGCCCGGGGGATCGACTTCCACTGCCGCAGCCTCGCCGACGCGGCCGATGCTCCCGGGAGCTACGGCGGCGGGTTTCGGGAGTATCTCGGCCGCAACCGCGACGTGGCGGAGGTCATCCCCAGCCTGCACGAAGCGCCACCGGCCGGCGTCTTTGCCGGATTCGTGATGGGGCCTCATGACGAGATGGCAGGGCTCGAAGCCGCGCTTGCCGACAACCTGCCAGGGCAGCTCTCGTTGCATACGATCAAGAGCCCACGGTATCGCGACTGGATGTGCGAGATCGCGCCGGCGGGCGTGACGAAGTGGTCCGGCGTGATGGCGATCGCCACCGGCTGGGGCATCGCCCCCGATGAGATCTGCGCGGTGGGAGACGACGTGAACGACCTGCCGATGATCCGGGCCGCTGGATTGGGCGTCGCCATGGGCAACGCGCGGCCCGAGGTCGTGCAGGTGGCCGACGCCGTGGTGGGCACGAACGACGGCCCAGGAATCGCCGACGTCGCCGACCTGATCCTCGCCCGCCTTGCCTAGCCTGCCAGGTTTCGCGAAGGCCGTTCTTGTGACAGGGGCGGACTGTTTCTATCGTCCCGGTTTTGATGGTCTCGGCCCGCGAGCCCCGGCAGCCGACGCGCATGGATTTCAGACTTCACAGCCCACAGGCCGCGTGCGCGAGCACAGGCCGTCCGTTCGT
Source organism: Pirellulales bacterium (assembly GCA_051006595.1). Lineage (GTDB taxonomy): Bacteria > Planctomycetota > Planctomycetia > Pirellulales > UBA1268 > QWPN01. Next base: position 5,729 of record JBPCTA010000242.1, on the reverse strand, counting down.
CGCCGGGGAAGTTCTCTACTCGGCCCTCATCCGTTCGGCGAGCAGCCTCGATCGGGTCGATGTCTCCGCCGACGCCTGGCAGGGACCGCCCGAAGACACAATCGCCTGGTGGCGATCGATCTATCCCGCTGCCGGCGAAGCCAGCCCGATGCTCGCGCCGGTCGACGTGTTGCTCGACGCCCTCGACGGACTGGAGGATGCCGGCGACGCCCCGCTGCGGTATCTGCTCGCCCTCCAGCTGGTCCGCCGGAGGGTGCTGCGGATCGTGGATGAGAGCGGCACGACGCAGGCCGCCGACGAGGTCGTCTTCAGCTGCCGGAAGCGGGGCCGTGACTACCGAGTGCGGACCATCACCGCCGCGGAGGCTGCCGCCGACGATGTCGAGAGCCGGCTCGCCGCGCTGCTCTGGTCGGGAGGTGCCGCATGACCGACCGTCATCAGACCGCTTCGGCGAATTCTTCGGTCGCACGCATGCGGGCCATCTCGCTCGCGCTTCTCGTCGCCTCCGTCGCCTCGAGCGGTGCCTCGTGTCCGCAGGTGCTCCGCGGGTATCAGGTGGGCACGATGCCGTTGCCGCGGACGCTGCCCGCGCAGCCGTCACTCGAGCAGATCATCGCCGCCGTGCACGACAACACGCAGCGGGTGCGAAGCTGCGCCGCCACACAGGCCGTGCTGGTCGTGCCCGGTGTGCCGCGGCTCTCGGCCCGTGTCGCCTGCGAGCCGCCACGTCGATTCCGCCTGCAGGCCCAGACGGCCATCACTGGCCCGGAGCTCGACATCGGCAGCAACGACGACCTGTTTTGGCTCTGGCTGCGGCAGCACAAGCCGCCGATCGTGGCCTTCTGCCGCCACGACCAATACGCGCAATCGGCTGCCCGCCGCCTGCTCCCCATCCGCGCTGACTGGATGCCCGAGATCCTGGGCCTCGTGAACTTCCGGCCCGAAGATCGGCATCAGGGGCCTTTTCCGCTGCCGGACGGCCGGATCGAGATCCGCAGCACGATCGATTCTCCCGAGGGAGAGCTGCTCAAGTCGACCATCCTCGACGGGACAACGGGGCTCGTGAGCGAGCAGCACCTCTTCACCTCCACGGGCGAGCGGCTGGCGAGCGTGAGAACGAGTCGCCACCGCGTCGACCCGCCATCAGGGGCGGCATTGCCGCACCTCGTGGAGGTTTCCTGGCCGGTGTCGGGCGTGGACTTCAAGATCGAGATCAGTTCGATCACCACGAACACGTCGAGCGGTGATCCAGGCCAGCTCTGGCAGATGCCGGCGTATCCCGGCTTCGAGCCGGTCGATCTGGCGGATCCTTCGGTGGTGATCGGACCGCCACCTCAGGCGGCTTCTCCGTGAGCTTCGCTCGTCGTTCCGTCCAAGCCCAACGCCGTGAGGCGTGGGGTGCACTTGGGATCGGTCGGACTCAAGCGTACTTCGCCCGCGGACTTACGGCCGGTAGGCTTTCACGAAGGCGGGGGTCCGTCCAAGCCCAACGCCACAGGGCGTCCGGCTCAGCGTGTCGCTGAATCCGCCTGCCGCATCTTCTCGCGAGCACGCGACAGTGCCGGCCCGATGGACCCTAGCGGCATGCCCGTCAGGTGATTGATCTCGCCGTAGCTCCGCTCCTCGAGATGATGAAGCCGTACGAGCCGGGCTTCGTCGTGGTCGAGCACGCCGAGCAGAGACTCTACATGCTGGCGATCCGCGAGCCGTGCTGCTTCATCCCGGTCGTCCTCGGCCGCGCGGTGCGCTGGATGTCCATGCGAGCGACCTTCCGCGACCGGGCCCGTCGCCAGCCGCGGAGCGGCGAGAATGTGTCGCACTGCCACTCGCCTTGCGATCACGGTCAGATACGTCGGCAGGCTCGAACGGCCCGCGAAGCCTCGAAGCACGGCGGTGTCGTTCCGCAGGCACTCGAGCAGGATCTCCGCCACGGCATCGTCACGATCGCTTGCCGACAGGGCGAACCCACGCTGCCTGGCGGTCTGGGCGGCGACGTAGGCGAACAACCCGGCGAACCTCGCGATGAACGCCTCCCAGCCGCTGCGTGTTCCCGCCAGGCAGGCATCGAGGAGGTGGCGGTCCTCGACCGTCAGAATCGGGGAGGCATCGGGCGGCGGCGTTGGGCTCGTCACGGCGACACGCACCCTTCTCAACCCAGGCCCAAAATCATCATGGCCAGCGGATCGCGGCGGCGTTTGGGCCATGTGCGGGGCCGCCGGAAACATCGCTCCGGTCGCCGGCTCATTTTTTTCCGCCGTGCGACCGATTCTTTTCCATCATAGGGCCGGCGGTCGCGGTCCACCAATACGGCGTTTCCCGGTGCCGCCGCGGCCCGGCCGCCTCGGTCGGTGTCCAGTTCGTTGACAGGCTTTCACAGTCCACCTACCATTCCGCGCAGGAAGCGAATGAGCGTGGTTCGGGAAGAGACAGTTTCCCGTTAGGATCAGCCTAGGATCACGCTGTTCGTTGTATGTGTCGGAATCAACGCCACAGGAGTCACACATGACCCACGTCGTCGCCGAGCCGTGTTTTGCCTGCAAGTACACCGACTGCGTGGTGGTCTGCCCCGTGGAGTGTTTCTACGAGGGTGACAAGATGGTCTACATCCACCCTGACGAGTGCATCGACTGCGAGGCCTGCGTTCCCGAGTGCCCGGTCGAAGCGATCTTCCACGAAGACAACGTGCCTGCCGAGTGGAAGGATTTCACCGCACTCAACGCCGAGATGTCGCCCCAGCTTCCGGTGATCACGGAGAAGAAAGAACCCCTCTGCTGAGTCGCCGGGGAATGCGGAGCGTGTCGTACAAGCCGACCGGCCGTGAGGCCGCGGGCTGAAGGACCAGGCGAGTCTGGGCAGCCTCTGGAATCTCCGCTCTTGCGATGTGGGGATTGCGGGCTGAGCGTGGTGCGGGTGAGCCAGTGCCGTTTTGGTTCGCCGGCGGTGGGCATGCTCGGCGCCGGGGATTTTGCTACAGGATGCGCGGCCGGCCGACTGCGAATCACCCGTGAGTCGCAAAGATTCCCGGCTTCTGTGCGTGCCCTCCGACCGGCTCCTCAGCATCGGGAGCGTGGGAGCGTTGAAGCCGACCGGCCGTGAGGCCGCGGGCAGCCCTGCTGTCGGTTGCTGGCCGCGTCCCGATTCACCCCACGCCTTGCGGCGTTGGGCTTGGAATGTCGGAGCGCGCGAGGCTCAAGGAGAACCCGTTTCAGCATCTGGAGGATGCTGACCAGCAGCCAAGAGACACCTCGGCTGTCCCTTCGGCTGCTTCCAGCATGAAACGTCCACGATGACGCTGCAGGCGTGAAACAAGCGCACTCCTGCAGCAAGCTTACTCCTGCAGATTGAAGAGCCGCCGAAGGGCGTCGAGGAGGCCGTGCGGCGGGCCGGAGTGGCTCTCGTTGCGGAGCGACGTCAGCGGTGAGTGGAGCATCTTCGCGGCGTAGCGATCGAAGGCCTGACGGATTTCGGCGCGGTCGCTCTCCCGCAGATGTGGGAGCCGGCGAAAGAGGCGATCGAGTTCGGCTTCGCCTGTCTCGGTCCAGCCCGCCCGCAGTTGCTCGATCACCGGAGCCGTGGAGCGGTGATGCATGTCGCCCATGAAGCGTCGCGACTCCTCGTCGATGATCGCCATCGCCTGCGGCAGTTCCCGTTGCCGGCTCTGACGGTTGGCCGCGCACGCGGCCGCGAGGTCGTCGACACAATACAGCCACACCCCCGTCCGCTCACCGATCCGCGGATCGAAGTCGCGGGGCACCGCGAGGTCGAGCACCACCAGCGGCCGCCCCTCGCGGCGGCTCTCGGTCCGCAGGAAAAAATCGAGCGGCACGACATGGTCGCTGGCGCCGGTCGTGCTCACCACGAGATCGGCCGCCACGAGCTCGTGTTCGAGGTTGTCGAACGCTGCCGGCCGCGCCGCGAGTCGCGCCGCGAGGTCATTGGCCCGAGCCGCCGTGCGATTGACGATCACGATATCCCGCGCACCAGCCGCCCGGAGATACCGCAGCGTCTCCGCGGCCATCTTGCCCGCGCCCACGAGCAGCACCCGCTTGTCATCGAATCGCTCGAAGACGCCGCTGGCGAAGTCGGCCACGGCCACGCTCGGGATCGACACCCGCTCGCGGCCAAGCGCCGTCTCGCTGGCCACCCGCTTCGCCGTGCGGAGCGCCGCCTGGAACATGCCGGCCGTGAGAGGGCCCGATGTCTGGCTGTCCTGGGCGATGGTCCAGGCCTGCTTCACCTGCGCGAGGATCTGCGGCTCGCCGAGCACCATGCTGTCGAGGCCTGACGCCACGCCAAACAGGTGCCGCACCACCGCCTCGTCGTGCTCCCGGGAGAGCACGGGGGCCAGCGTGGCCGCATCGATGCCGCGGCATTCGGCCAGAAACGAAACGAGCTGGTCGGGAGGTGGCGCGGACTGATCGTTCTCCCCGGCCGCGTAGAACTCGACCCGGTTGCAGGTGGAAAGAAGCACACCCTCACGGCCGGGAAAGCGGTCGCGAAACCGCGCCAGCGCCTCCGCCGCCTGCTCCGCCGAGAAGGCCAGCCGTTCTCGCAGCGCGAGAGGCACGGTGCGATGAGTGCCGCCGACGAGTGCGAGCGTCATGTCACGGCCTCGATGTCTGAGGCCATGGTGGCGTGGCCGGCCACAGGATCGACGGCGGCCGGCTTCCCGTGCCGCGTCGATCCGAGCACACCCCACGCGATCGACCCGGCGAGCACCGTGAGGCTCACGAGCGAAAGCCAGGCGGTGATACGGCCAGCGTCGGGCCGCCGCCGCACGGCGGTCGCGATCCAGTATGCGGTGAAGAGCCAGGCCACCACCGCCGCCATTCGCAGGACGACCGGGTCGGTCCACGGCACGATTTCGATCAGCCCGCGACCGTGGTTGACCGCGTTGAGCACGATCCCGGAGACAAACCCGGCGGCGGCGGCCCAGGCGGCGATCGCCGGCGCGCGGGCCGTCACGTTCGCGAGACGCTCCAGGCTCGGCATCCGAAATCCCTGCAGCGGCGCCTGCTTTCGCGCCAGCCGTCCGGCCTGGATGAGCCACATCAGTCCGGCGATGGCTCCGAGCACCACGCTCACGCTCCAGACAAGATGGAAGCTGCCGTGAATGCGGCCCCAGAATCGTGAGGCCGAGTCGTGCAGGAAGGGTTCGCGGCTGGCGAGGGTTGCCGCGCCGATGAGCGCCAGCACGATTGGCAGCAGGAACAGACCGACCGGCGTCCGCGGATTGGCGACCGTCAGCCAGAAGTAGCCGGCCGCCAACAGCCAGGCGGCGAGCAGATACCAGTCGAAGGGACTGGAAAGGGGCGCCGCCCCGGCATCGACGGCCCGCCACCCCAGAAAGAGCGTGTGGGCGAAGAGCCCGGCGGCCGCACAGAACACCATCGCGGCGCCGCGGACGCCCGAGCGAAACACGAGTCGTGACGCCTCGCAGGCGAGCGCCACGGCGTAGCTCGCTGCAAAGCAGACGATCGAGATGCCGGAGAGGAAGGCTGCCATGCAATGTCCGGTCGGAGGGTCGAGCGATGCATTGTAGTTGCGAATGGCGGCCTGCCGATGCCCCGCAACTGACCTATACTTGTCCCGCAATGACTCCCCTTCCCGCCATCCCGCCGCTTGCCCGATCGAACGATCCGCTCATGCTGCGGGCCTGCCGGCTGGAACCGGTGGAGCGGACGCCCGTGTGGCTGATGCGGCAGGCGGGCCGCTACCTGCCGGAATAC
>JBPCTA010000241.1:0-5880 GCA_051006595.1 Pirellulales bacterium | reverse complement strand
CTCCGACGCCGACCGGCTATCTCCACCTTGGCCATGCACGAACTTTTTCCCACGCCGCCTCGCGGGCCCGCGGGGCAGGGCTCGTTCTGCGGATCGAGGACCTCGACGGCCCCCGCTGCCGACCCGACTACACCACCGCCGCGATCGAAGATCTCCGCTGGCTCGGCCTCGATTGGACTGAAGGCCCCGACTTCGGCGGCCCACATGCTCCTTACGTGCAGAGCGAACGCACCGCATGGTTTTTAGATGTGTGGCGACGCCTCGAAGCAGCCGGCGCGATCTACCCGAGCCCTCACTCGCGACGCGATGTGGAGGAGGCCGCCAATGCCCCACACGCCCCGTCACATCGGCCGAGCGGCGAGACCAGCGAGCCGATCTTTCCGCCGAGCTTGCGCCCCAGCCATCGAGAACGGGCGGCGGCTCCGGGGGGCGTGGCCTGGCGGTTTCGCGTGCCAGACGGCCGCACGATCGAGTTTCATGACGCCCTCGTGGGCTCCGTGCGCCGCACGGCCGGCACCGACTTCGGCGACTTCGTGATCTGGCGGCGCGACGACCTCGCCGCCTACGAGCTCGCCGTGGTAGCCGACGACCACGCCATGGAGATCGCGGAAGTGGTGCGGGGCGAGGATCTGCTGACGAGCACGGCACGGCAGCTGCTGCTCTTTGAAGCCCTCGGCTGGAAGCCCCCGGCCTTCTACCACACGCCGCTCGTCTGCGACGCCACCGGCCAACGCCTCGCCAAACGCGCCGGCGGCCTCGCGATCCGCGACCTCCGCGCTGCCGGATGGACGGCCGGGGATGTGCTCACGCAGCCGATCGGTCGGCTCTCAGAAGCGCTGCCGCCCCGTACAAGCCCAACGCCGTAAGGCGTGGGGTCGGCCGCCAGACGGGCCCAGGGTCAAACGTACCGGAGCCCGCGGACTCACGGCCGGCCAGACGGAACCGGCCGTCATGCTCGATCCTTTGACTGGACGCATAAAAGAAGAAATACTGTATTCATGAAAACCATCATTACGGTTACTTCTCGCGGCGTGGTGACATTGCCGGCAGGGCTGCGGCAAGCCCTGGGAATCAAAGCCGACGACACCCTCATCGCGGAGACCACGCCCGAGGGGCTCCTGCTGCGGCCGGCCGTGACGTTGCCGGTGGAGATCTACACCGAACGGCGGGTCCGCGAGTTCGACGAATCGGAGAAGGAGCTGGCCCAAGCGATGCGGCGCCGGCCTGCAGCGCGAAAATCGGCCAGCCGGAAGCGGCGGGCATGACCCGAGCACTCCGGATCTTCCTCGACGCGAACATCCTGTTCTCGGCGGCGAAAAGTGACGGCCCGATCCGCGCTCTGGTTGTCCGCCTGCTCGATGCCGGGCACGAATGCTGGGTGGACGGCTACGTGATTGACGAAGCGCGTCGCAACATCAGCGTGAAGGCCTCTGCCCAGGTGAAGTCGCTGGAAGCACTCCTGTCGAAGGTTCGCGTGGCGGCGATTTCCCCAGCGACACTCGGGGCAGACATTGCAGGCCTGCCGGAAAAGGATCGGCCCGTCGTCGCTGCCGCCGCAGCCCTCGCGTGCGAGATTCTTGTCACGGGCGATCGCACGCATTTCGGAAGGTTTTACGGGCGACTGCTGCACGGTGTCCACATTCATTCACCGCGGTCGCTCTACGAAGTTGTTTTTCCGACCCCCTGAGTCTCGAACGTGGCCGACTTGTGACGCTGCCCGCGGCCTTACGGCCGTCGGCTTGTACCGGCGCCCGCAAACTCTGCCACCGCTGCCACGATGGCCCTCCCTCGCCCGCCCGCCCCGCTCCCGGAACCGGCCGGCGTTCGATTCCGCGACCCGACCGCGTCGATCACTCCCGATAGGCATCGTGGTGCGTTGGGAGACGGCATGGATATCGCGGTCATCGTCTCCACCTTCGAACGGCCAGGGCACCTCCGCCGGTGCATCGCATCGCTCGCCGCACAGGAAGGCGTGAACGGGCGGTTCGAGGTGGTCGTCACAGACGATGGCTCCCGCGACGAGACGCTGCCGATGCTCACGGATCTGATCCGCAGCGCGGCCTTTCCGCTCACGTTCACCACGCACGGCCACGACGGCTTCCGGCTCGCACGCTGCCGCAACGAGGGAGTCGCGGCCTCCAATGCTCCCTATCTGCTCTTCACCGATGGCGACTGCATCCTGCCGAGGAATCATCTCCGCCTGCATCTCGAGATGCGGCGGCCCGGCTGGGTGGTGGGGGGCGACTGCGTGCGGCTCGACCAGCCGACGTCGGAAGGGATCGACGAGGCGACGATCATGGGGGGCGGCTTCGAAGGGCTTGTGCCACAAGCCGAACGCAGCCGGATGTGGCACAAGGGAATCCGCGCGAAGGCCTATGAATGGCTGCGGATGCCGATGCGTCCGCGGCTCTCCGGCAACAACATCGCCCTCTGGCGGGCCGACTACGAGGCGATCAACGGATTCGACGAGCAGTTCGTGGGCTGGGGCCACGAAGACCGCGATCTGCAGCATCGCCTTGAACGAATCGGCCTGCGGGTGACCTCGATCCTGCTGCAAACGGCCCCGATCCATCTCTGGCACCCGCCGGCACCGAGCTTTGCCCGCAACGGCGCCGGCACCTCCAACCTCGCCTACTTCGAGTCGCTGGCCGAACGGCCGACGTTCTGCCTCGATGGCCTCGAGAAGCCCGACGTCTTCTCGGCACCGCTCAAGCGGCTCCATACTCAACCCGCACCGACACGCCGCCACCGCGCAGCCTGACCCATGCGGCTTCTTCCCTTCATGCGGCGCGGCACGTCGCAGGCCCTGCCGATCGGCACGCCCACGAGCCACACCTCCGGCGGCCGTGGCCGCGTGACAGCCCGGGTGGCGGGCCGAGACATCTGGTTTGAGTCTGCCGATATTCCGCTCGCCGCAGCGAGCGAGGCCTTCGGCTCGGCCATGCTCATGCCGGCGCTCCACGCGGCTCGACCGCTCACGCTCGCTGCCCCCGCCTGCGAGACCTGGGTTGCCAACCTGCGGCCGCTCACCCGCAGCTTTCAAGCGCTCTGGTATCCCGACGCCCCGGCGGCCCACGCGATCCCCGAACGGCGGCCCACGACGCCCGCCAGTGGCACCGCCCTCTGCTTCAGCGGCGGCGTGGACGCCTTCCATACGCTCCTCGCCGGCGACCGGCCGATCGACACGCTGGTGTATGTCGTGGGCTACGACGTGAAACTCCGCGACCGTCGCCGCGCCACCGCCGTCACCCGGCTCGTGCGCGAGATCGCGGCAGCGACGGCCACCCGGAGCATCACGGTGGCCACCAATCTCCGCCGCCACCCGCTGATGCGGGCCACCGCCTGGCCGCGGGCCTTCGGGGGCGGACTCGCCGCCATCGGCCACGTGCTGGCAGGCGATCACGACGGCGGCATCGGCCGCCTGCTGATCTCGAGCGACGGCCTCGGCTTCGAACATCCGGACGTGGGCTCGCGGCCCAGCACCGATCCGCTCTTTGGATCGGCAGCGCTGAAGGTGGAGCATGTCGCCCCCACGACCACCCGTCTGGAAAAACTCCGCCGCATCGGCGGCGAGCGGATCGTGCAGCAGCATCTCCGTGTGTGCTGGCATAACAGCTCACACCGCTTCAACTGCCGCCGCTGCGAGAAATGCGTGCGAACGATGCTCGCGCTCGATGCCTGCGGCACGCTCGGGAAGTTTCCGGGGTTTGATCATGGCCGCGGCCTCGTGGCCGCCGTCGATGCCCTCGCCTCGGTGGACGGCATCGTGATGCCGTTCTACCGCGACCTGCTCGCGAGCGGGCTCACGGGACCGGCGGCAGCGAGTGTGACGCGGCTCCTCGACCGCAGCGTCGCACCACTGGCACCGGTGGCCCCAGCCGCGCCGGCAACTCGCACCACTCCGGCAGCCGCGGCCCCCACATGCGCGGCTGCCACACCTCAGCCGGCCGCGCGATCCACCCAGCATCGCCTGCTCGGGCCCGAGGCCTTTGCGCATGTCTGCGAGCCGCTCGTCGGCCGGCGGGTGGGCTATGTGCGGCCGGTGGGCAACGTCGGCGACCATCTCATCGAACTGGCCATGGCCCAGCTCTTCGCCACCTACGGCATCCGCTGGTCGCTCGTGGATCTCGACGCCACCGAAGTCGGCACCAGCCCGCGATCGCTCGACTCGCTCGACATGCTCGTGTTTGGCGGCGGCGGCAACATGGGCATGCGCTACCAGGGCAACCACGACCTCCGCAGCCGCGCGCTGGCCACGGGGCTACCGCTGGTGATCCTGCCGCAGTCGTTCACGTCGGCGGAAGACCGGATGTTTCACCGGGTGTATGTCCGCGAGCGATCGAGCCTCGCCTATCGACCGGACGGCATCCTCGCCCCCGATCTCGCGCTCGGCCTCGCCTGGCCGGAGCCCCCGCGGCCCACTCGCGATCTCGGCATCTATCTCCGCCGCGACCAGGAGCGCAGCGGCCGCAAGCCGTTCTTCGCCCGCGATCCGATCCGGCTCGCCGCCACGCCCGCCGACTATCTGGCCTGCGCCGCCCGCCATCGACGGATCATCACCGACCGGCTGCACTTCGCCGTGGCCGGTCTGCATGCCGGCCGCGACGTCACGCTCGTGGCGAACGACTACCATAAGAATCGTTCGATGCATGAAACGTGGCTCGGGGATCTCGGCTGCCGATTCGCCCCGTCTGCGGCTGAAGCCCTCGCGCTGCCCCGCCGCGCGGCCTGACCGGAAAGACACCGCCGCATGGCCCACCTCGCGATCGTGGTTGACGAGGATCCGCTGCGCCGCGAGCGGTTTATGACCAACGCCCGCCGCCTGTTTGGCGAGCTGCCGGGCACCACGATCGCCGAGCACCACCTTGGAGCCTGCGGCTGCATCTGGGCCGTGGGGCCCCGGGCGCCGGTGAGCCTGCACTGCGACGCCGACGGCTTCGCCCTCCTGATCGGCTACGGCGTCGATGACGACGGGCAGCATGTGACCGCAGCCGATCTCGCCGCGGGCTGGCGGCGGAGCGACCGCGAGCCCGCGGTCTACGACGGCTACCACGTGGCGGCGGTCTGGTCGCAGGCCCACGGCCTGGCGGCGGGCGTCGATCCGATGGGCCTGTTTCCCTTTCAGTTTGCGAGCCTGGGCTCGGGCCCGGGGGCTCCGCTCGTGGCCGCCACCACGCCCGCGGCCTTCCGCTGCCACGAGCGCTTCGCGCCGCAGATCGACCGCCGCGGACTTGCCGGCATTCTGCTGGTGCACGGCCCGCTTCGCGATCGGCCGCTGCTGGCCGACACGCAGCGGCTGCCGAAGGGCCGGCTCGTGCGCTGGACGGCCGACCGCGGCGCGTGGATGCAGGAGACCTACAAGCTCACGGGCACGCCACCTCCCGCCGACGAAACCACCGCCGACCGACACCGCCGCATCGAAGACGCCTTTGTGGCGGCGATCCGCCGGCACAATCCCGATGATGGCGAAGCCACGATCCTGCTCTCAGGCGGACTCGACTCGCGACTCGTTGCCGGCACGCTCGCCCGCGAGGGCATTCCCGTCAAGCCGCTGGCGTTCGGCCGCGAAGACGACTTCGAAGTGATCGCGGCCCGGGGCGTGGCCCGGCAGCTCGGCATGCCGATCGATGTGGTTTCGACGGAGACGCTCGACGACGCCTTCCCCGCCCGCACGCGGGCCGCGGCCCGCTGGAGCCAGCTCACAACCGCCCCGGGTGCCGACGACTTCGCCGAAGGCCTGTCGCTCGCCCGGTCGCCGTCAAAGTATCTCTGGTCGGGCGCGGCCATCGACTGGGTGTTCGAGCCGGTGTCGTATGCGGATGGACGCGATCCGCTGACAGGCGCGTGGGCGGCCGACGGCTGGGTGGCCTTCATGAACCG
>JBPCTA010000240.1:0-5431 GCA_051006595.1 Pirellulales bacterium | reverse complement strand
CACGAGCCCGTCGTGCACCACGGGCGTGCCGATGATGTGGTTGCGATCGGCCCGACCTCCGAGCGTGTATTTTGACTCCTTCGGATTGCAATCGAAATGCCAGAGGAGCTTGGCCCGGCCTGGACCGGACGACGATGGCCCATTCTCCCCGCGGGCGTCAAACGAATAGAGCCAGCCATCGCCGCCACCGAAGAGCACCTGCGGCACTCCACCGAGTTCGGCATACGATGGACTCGACCACTGGCCATGGAGCACATAGGCGCCTGGCGAGCCGTCGGCCCACAGCACCTTGCCGTCCCGCTTGTCGAGACAGAGGAAGCTCGGGGCGTCGGGGTTGGGGAGGTTCAAGTGTCCCTCGTCCACGCCGTTGCTCGTGTTGACGAACAGCAGATCGCCCGCAGCCGTGACGCTGCAGGAGCACATGTTGTGCTGCGAAACGCCGAGCTGTTTCATCATGTCGAGCGACCAGACAACGTCGGCCTCGTTCTCGCCCTGCTCCTTCTCCGCGGTGAACGGCCCGTCATTCTCGCCGTCGCGAAAGCCCTCGGTGTCGAGGCACTTCACCTCGCCGCGGCTGCTGACATACCAGAGCCGGTCGCCCTCGACGAGCGGCGCGCAGCAGATGCCCTGAAGTGGCCAGTCGTGCACTCTTCCCGTGGGAAGCTTCTCGCTCGAGTCCTGCCAGAGGAACGAGCCGTCCTTGGTGGAGAAGGCAAGCAGGCAGCCGAGGTCGGTGGCTGGCGGGTAGCGCTTGAGCCAGCCTTTGCCATTGTTGCTGCCCACGAAGGCCCTGCCGCCGGCGACCACCGGGTTGCCGTACGACTGGCTGCCGAGCGCTGCCACCCAGGCGACGTTCTTTGCCGTCTTGGGATCCCAGCCGCCGGTGTCGGGGTCGAACTCGCCCGGCGCCCACTCGATGGGCAGCTTCGTGGCCTCGGGCACGTTGTTGCGGCTGGGCGATCCGCCCCACTGGTTCCACTCGGCGGCGAACGCCATGGAGCCGGCCAGCGCTGCGATCACGACCACATAGGAAGAGAACCTGCTCATTTCGCCGCCTCCACGGACACGTTGTCGATGTAGATCTCGGAGTCTTTCGAGTTGCCGAAGAAGCCGGGGCTGCCCCGGAGGTTGCCCGCCTCGTGCTCGCCTTCGATCGTCCAGGCCTCGGGCTCCGCCTCGCCCCGCGGCCAGACCTTGCCGCGGAGCACCGCGGTGCCGTCCTTCGTGCGGGCCTCGAGCTTCATCGTGTACCAGCGGCCGGCCTCCCAGGCGAAGGGGATCGTCTTCGAGAAGTGCGTGGCCACCTGCGGCGGCCACGACCGGAGCTGCAGCTGCTGGCTGGCGCCCATCATGTCGAGCGTGTACCGCTGCGCCACGAGGCCGATGTCGGGCATCCGGGCCTTCTCGAGCGCGGCGGGGTTGCCGAACTTCTGTGCGAAGGCGTCGGCATCGGTGGCGGCCCCTTTCGGCGTGTCCGACGCCGGCGAGCCCGGCTTCTCCACGCCCGTCTCGCGGGCCCGGACGTCGGCCCGGATCACGTAGTCGTGGAGGCCGATCGGGCCGATCCAGCCCTGGCTCCGCGTGCCCTTCGGGATGGTCGTGATCTTCACGAGGCACTTCGAGCCGTCCACCTCGCGGACCACGTGGCGATACCGCATGCCCACCCAGGGAAGCGGCGGCTCGCCCTTCACCACACCCGTCTTGGGGTCGGCGGCAAGCGGCGTGTCGTCGAAGTCGAAGGTCCAGGGCAGCGGCGGCATCGACCGGATCCGGGCCTTGCCCTCGAGGCCACCGACCTTCGCCGTGACGATCGCGGCGGCGTGTTTGTCGGCGGCAGCCGTGAATGTGCCATCGGCCGCGACCGTGCCGGACGTCGTCGAAAACTCCGCGGCCGACTCCTTCACGAACCGTCCGGCCGCATCATAGAGCCGCACCTTCAGGGGCAGCGTTGCCCCGGCGGCGATCTGGGCTTCCGCCGGCACCACCTGGATCCACGCAAGTGCGCCTGCCGGCCCCTTCGTGTCGAGGGATACCTGCTGCGGGGCCGTCGCCTTGGGCTGCACTTCGATGGGAGCCGGCGGCGCGTCGCCGAGGCAGTAGAGCCTGGCCCCCGTCGTGAGGAACACGAGGCCGTTCCAGGCGATAGGCGAGGCGGTCACCTCGTCATCCTCGTCGAGCCGCATGCGGTTGACGAACTTCAGGCCGTCTTTCGTGGGCTCGAGCACGTGCCAGCCGCTCGTCGAGCAGACGTAGAGCTTTCCCTCCGCCACCAGCGGGCTGCCGCGGACGATCGTGCCAAGGAGCTTCACGGGCTTGCCGACCGGTTCGCCTGTCGCCTGGTCGAAGGCGAAGACCTTCGCGCCGTCATCCACGAAGTAGACGCGGTCGCCCAGCACGACGGGCATCGACCGGCCGTCCATCGCGCCCTTCCGCTGCCAGACGGCGTTCGTGGCGGTGATGTCGCCCGAGCCCACGCCCTTGAAGCGGGTCACGGAGCCCATCGATGTGTTGTCGAGATTCTCCTCGGCCTGCGACATGAGCACGTCTTCGCCGACCACCAGCGGCGACACGTTGAGGCCGCGGCGGGAGAGCTTGAAGTTCCAGACGGCCTTTCCGGTGCGCGGCTGGAAGTTCCAGACGCTGCCGTCGCTCGACCCGAAGACGAGTGCTGCCTCGCCGCCGAGGTTCGCGAGCGACGGCGTGCTGTAGGTCGTGTCCTCGGGCCGTTCCGTGGTGCCGTTCATCCAGCGGACCACGCCGGTGGCCTTGTCGAGTCCGAGGAACCGGTGGGCCGGCACCGAGGTGTCGCCCCAACCGGTGACGACGGCGCTGGCGATCACCAGATCTTCGAACACGACCGGGATATTCGTTCGGCCGCCGTAGGTGGAGAGGAACCCGAACTCCTCGTGAAGCGACCGCTGCCACTTCGTCTGCCCGGTGACCGCGTCGATGGCCGTGAAGATGCCGCACACGCCGTGGGCGAAGACGGTGTTCGTGTCGGGATCGGCGACCACGGCCGACCAGCCGACCCGCTCCGCCGGCACGTCGGAGAGGTACACATTGAACACGTTTTCCCAGAGTTTCTTCCCCGTGGCGGCGTCGAGGCAGAGCACCTTTTCCGCCTCCTCCTGGGTGCCAGGCATGTGGCGAACGAGCGTGAACAGCTTTCCGCCCATGATCACCGGAGTGGAGATCCCACCGGCATCGTCGTGTTTCCAGAGCACGTTCGTGCTCGCCTCGGGGTCGAACGAGGTCACGAGCGGAGGGCCGTCGTAGTAACGGTTTTGATCGGGGCCTCGCCAGTCGGGCCAGTCGCGGCCGCAGGCAGGAGTCGTCGGCCCCGCGGCGAACACCACGGCGACCGCAGCCACCGCGAGCAGACGAATCGGCATGAAAGCATTCGGCATCATTCGATGAGCCCTTCGGCCTTGAGTTCAGCGGGCAGTTTCGGATCGACGATCCCCTGCGCCCCGCGACCTTCCCGCAGACGGTCGGCCGCGTCGGCCTTGATGCTCTCGACATCGGCATCCCACCACCGGCCGCGGGCCGTCGCGGCTGGTTCGGCAAGCGGCCTCACGATCCGCATGCCGACCCCGAGAGCCGGCTCCTCGGTATACCACCACGGGCTCTTCGGCAGGTTCGGGTCAACGTCCTTCCAGTCGGGATTCTCTCGCGTGCCGCCGGCATCGCGGGAGCCGCGGCGGGCGGCGCTGCGGCACTGGGCGGCTTCGTCGTAATAGGCACCGCCGCGGAGCACGCGTGGATAGAGCTTCTGCGGCCAGGTGATGGCGTCGGTCACGCTGACCGGCTGCGGCAGGGCGGCCTGTCGCGCGTAGCCGTTGGCCACGAGTTCGTCCACGACCCACTCCGCCACGTTGCCGTGCATGTCGTGCAGCCCCCACGGGTTGGGCTGCTTCTCCCCGACGGGATGCGGGGCCTCGGCGGAGTTGTCGGCAAACCAGGCCGCCGCGTCGAGATCCGTGGCATCGTCGCCGCTGGTCCAGCTCGTGTGCGTGCCCGCGCGACAGGCATATTCCCACTCGCTCTCGGCAGGCAGCCGGTAGAACCGACCCGTGAGACCGCTGAGCCACTTGGTGTATTGGCGGGCGGCGAACTGCGTCATCGTCACGGCCGGCAGCGTGTCGTCCTCGCCGTTCACGAACGTGGTCGTCGGGTCATACAACGCCGATGGGGCGGTGACGGCGTCAGCCTCGTTCTCAGTGGTGACCGGGCGGATCTTGGCGGCCCGCATCGCCTTGAAGAGTTCGAAGGCGGCCATGTATCGCTTGTACTCGCCCCAGGTCACCTCGCACCGGCCGATCCAAAAGGGCTCGACGGTCACCTCGATCTGTGGTCCCTCGTCGGCTTCGCGGTCGGCTTCGCTCTCGGGGCTTCCCATCCGAAACGTGCCGCCGGGCACGGGAATCATCCGAAAGCTGACCGACGTGCCCGGGATGGTCTCGTCATAGGCCACCATCCAGCCGCCCGGCACCTGCACCGCGGGCTCGTCGCCGACCGGCTTGGCCTCCCCTGGCACAAATCCTGGCGGCTGGTCAGCGAGCAGGGGAGCTGCGGTGAGGCAGCCGAACAGGAGTGGCGTCAGGAGGCGGAGAAGCCGGGTGTGCATGCGGTCTGGTCCGATGACTCGGGTGGGGCAGGGACGAAGCGGCCCGAAGACCGTAAAGTGTAGTCTTCAATATCCAGGCCCGCACCCGCGGGGAGACCAGATCGTGTCCGCCCCCAAGCCCACCAAGCCCACCGCCGCGTCGTCCAAGAGCAAGGCCTCGAAGAAGAGCGATGAAAAGCCCGCCGAGCGGGTCGTCGCCGAAAATCGGAAGGCTCGGCACGACTATGAAATCCTCGACACCCTCGAGTGCGGGATCGCTCTGGTGGGCAGCGAAGTCAAGAGCCTCCGCAGCGGGCGGATGAGCCTCGACGAGGCCTATGGCCGGGTCGATGGCACCGAGGTCTGGCTCCTCGGCTGCGACATCCCCGAGTATGAAAAGGCCAACCAGCTCAACCACAAGCCGAAGCGGCCGCGCAAGCTTCTGCTCCACCGCCGCGAGATCACGAAGTTTGCCGGGCACGCCTTCGAGAAGGGGCTGACGCTCGTGCCGCTGAAGGCCTACTTCAAGGACGGTCGGGTGAAGGTGCTGCTCGGCATCGGCCGCGGTCGCAAAGCGCACGACAAGCGGCAGAAGCTCAAGTCCGACACCGCGAAGCGAGATATCGAGATCGCCCTCCGCGGACGCCGGCGTTAGCCCAGGTGGGCCGGGGCTGCCCATGCCCCGTAGCCGGACGTTCGCTCCGTGCATCCTGCACTCCGCTCGCTCGGATGCCGCCTGCGCTTCGCCATCCTGGCTTCGCTTGGCGTCATACGCCGGCTCCGGGGCACGGGCAGCCCCGAGCTGAGTTCAGGCCCGTTCCTGCC
>JBPCTA010000239.1:0-2747 GCA_051006595.1 Pirellulales bacterium | reverse complement strand
CGTCACGAACGGAAAGGTCCGGCGGTCGGAGTTGTCGTCGCCTACGGGAAACACCATGGGTGGGGGCCATCCAGGAGATGAAAACGGAATGCAGACGCGGGCTGGAGCCGATGGAAGAACAGTCTGGGAAGAACGGTCTGGAAGGATAGCCCGTCGCACGGGTTCCCGCGAATCTGCCTCGGTCACGCCGCCATGACGCATCTCGCGCCCCAGAAAAATCGGGCCACCTGGCGGCGAAGGCTCCCGATGGGATCGGGGCATCCCCTCGGCACGGAACCGCTCGAGCAACGGCACTGCCTGGCCGCGGCGACCGGCAGCGGCTGGCACCTGCCGTGGAACGGGGCCACGGTCGAGGTCCGGCAAGACGCCTGGGTCGTCCGCTCCGCCGCGCCGCTCGGCGCGGCCGCCCTGATCGGCGGTCTTGGCTGGCGGGCGACGCCGCTCGGCGAGGGCTTCACGAAGCTCGACGCGCCCGGCGTGACCGCCGCCGATGTCGTCGCGTGGGCGGCCCGCACGCCCGGCGTGGCGGCCGTGGAGCCCGACATTCTGATCACATCCCGCCAGCTTCCCACAGATTCCGACTTCGGCTCCCTCTGGGGGCTTCACAACGTCGGACAGTCAGGGGGCATGGCCGACGCCGACATCGACGCGGCGGAAGCATGGGACGTGACCACGGGGTCGCGAAGCGTGGTGGTGGCCGTGATCGACAGCGGCTTCGACTACACGCATCCCGACCTCGCGGCCAACGCCTGGCAAAACCCGGGCGAGATCGCCGGCGACGGGATCGACAACGACGGCAACGGGTTCGTGGACGACGTGCATGGCTGGGACTTCGCCAACGACGACGCGGATCCCATGGACGACGACGGCCATGGCACCCACGTGGCGGGCACGATCGGGGCCGTCGGCAACAATGCCACGGGTGTGACGGGCGTGAACTGGCAGGTCTCGATCATGGGCCTCAAGTTTCTCGACGCCTCGGGCAGCGGCTTCACCAGCGATGCGGTTGCCGCCCTCACCTACGCCACGCGGATGCGCCGCGACTTCGGAATCAACGTCGTGGCCACCAACAACAGCTGGGGCGGCGCCGATCATTCCAACAGTCTCCGGAGCGCCATCGCGGCCGCCGGCCGGGCGGGCATCCTGTTCGTGACCGCCGCCGGCAACGATCATTCCGACAACGACCGGTCTGCCGACTATCCCTCCAGCTACCGCGACGAGGCGGTGATCTCGGTGACAGCGACCGGCCGCAGCAACCGGCTTGCGGCCTTCGCCAACTACG
Source organism: Pirellulales bacterium (assembly GCA_051006595.1). GTDB lineage: Bacteria > Planctomycetota > Planctomycetia > Pirellulales > UBA1268 > QWPN01. The sequence continues at coordinate 1,465 of JBPCTA010000239.1, read as the reverse complement.
GTGCGACCTCCGTCGATCTCGCCGCACCGGGCGTCGACATCCGCTCGACGGTGCCCGGCGGCTACGCCACCTTCAGCGGCACCTCGATGGCCGCCCCGTTCGTGACGGGCACGGTGGCCCTACTCGCGGCGGCCAATCCGCGGGCAACCGCGGCCGAGATCCGCTCCGCGATCCTCGCAACGGCCAAGCCGATCGCCGCGCTGGCCGGCAGGGTGGCCAGTGGCGGCCTGCTCAACGCCGCCTCCGCGGTGCAGGCGATCCGCCGGCTCTCCTCCGCAGCCGACCCGGTGTCGATCGCCTCCGTGCCGCTCTCACAGGACGTGGGCGATGGAAAGGCACAGGCCTATGCCGTCACCGCGTCGCCATCCACGGCCATCCGCTTTGCAAGCCGGATCGGCGACGGTCCCTCCGGCCGTCGCGATGTCGATCTCTTTCGGGTGACACTCGCCGCCGGGCAGGTGCTCACCATCGACATTGATGCCCGCTCACTGCCAACCGCCTCGACGCTCGACAGCCATGTGCGGCTCTTCAACGCTGCCGGCAAGCAACGGGCGGCCAACGACGACGCTGGCGGCGCGCTCGACAGTCGCCTGATGTTCACGGCGCCGTCAGCGGGCACCTACTACGTCGGCGTCTCGGGGGCCGGCAACTCGGCCTATTCAGCGAAGCGCGGCGGCAGCGGCCGAGTCGGGTCGACGGGCAACTACGAGATCACGTTTCGCTTCGGGTAAACCCCTCGAGGAAACCGGTCAGGGCGTGAACCGGTGCACCATGGTGTGCGTGTAGGTCTGCCCCGGATCGAGCCGCACGCTCGGCCAGTCGGCGTGGTGAATGCTGTCGGGATAGTGCTGCGTCTCCAGGCAGAGGCCGCCGTTGCGGACATACACCGCCCCGCCCTTGCCCGTCACTGTGCCGTCGAGAAAGCCGCCCATGTAGACCTGCACTCCGGGCTGGTCGGACCGCACCTCGAGCGTGCGGCCGCTGGCCGGGTCGCGAAACGTAGCGGCCGTTCGGAGCGTCGGCCCGGCCGCCCAGTCGCGCACCAGATAGCAGTGATCCACCCCGGTGGGTGTCTCGGGGCCGGCGTTCGGCGGGATCGCACCGATCGCCGGACCGCAACGGCCCCATGGCTGCCGTTCGGGGCGGAAGTCGAAGGGTGTGCCCTCGACCACCGCAAACTCGCCGGTGGGAATGCCTCCGGCATCGACCGGAAGATAACTGTCGGCCGCGACGGCCTGTTAGTGGTCAGCGATCGATCCGGACGCATGGCCGGCAAGATTCCAGTAGGAATGGTGCACGAGGTTCAAGATCGTGGGAGCGTGTGTCGTGGCTGACATCTCGATCATCAGTTCGCCCGCAGGCGTGAGCGTGTAGACGGCCTTGGCCGTGAGATTGCCGGGGTAGCCCTCGTCGCCGGCCAGTGACACGAGCTCGAACTCGAAGGCCGGGCCACGAGGGGTGAAGC
>JBPCTA010000238.1:0-3520 GCA_051006595.1 Pirellulales bacterium | reverse complement strand
CCACACACCTGGGTTCACCCCACGCCTCGCGGCGTTGGGCTTGGACAGACTGCCGCGGGAAACGCAGAGCGAAGGCCGGAGAAGAACGTCCCGATTGCCGCGTCAGGGGATCACCCGCCGGCGACCCTGCGGCGATGGTCGATTTCCAGATACCTGTCGGTCATGCCGGCGAGGTAGTCGGCCACGCTGCGGTTGACCCCGAATGCCTCCGCCCGCGCCCGATAGCCGGGAGGCATGTCTTCCGGATGGGAGGCATACCACCTGAAGAGCTCGGTGAGCTTCTGCTGCGCCGGGACACGCACCGCCAGCACCAGCTCGCTGCGGTAGACCCGCTCGAAGAGGAATCGCTCCAGCTGCCGTTTGCCCGCGGCGATCTCGGCCTGATGCACGACGAGCCGGCGGCCGGCAGCGGCCCCGTGGCCTCGGAACACATCGCGGACCCGAGCGGCCGAATCGACGCCGAGCGACTCGATGGCAGACCGCGTTTCACGGATCAGTCCGGCCACCTGGAAGTCGACCAGTTCGTGCAGGATGGCCCGGCGGGCCTCGACACCCTCGAGTCGTCCATGCCGTTGCTCCACCCGGGCGGCCGCCTCGCCGACCAACGGCAGGGCGACGAGTTCATCCAGCGTGACCAGCCCCAACACCACGGCGTCGTCGGCGTCGTGCGTGTCGTAGGCAATCGAGTCGGCCGCATCGACGACCTGCGTTTCGAGAAGCGGCGCGGGAGCCGTGCCATCTTTTTTTCGAGTGGCCTGCGCGTCGAGGACCTCGCGGGAGAGATTGAGCCCGGGGAAGTCTGGGTAGCGGGATTCGAGGACCTCCATGATCCGCAGCGCCTGCGCGTTGTGGTTGAAGCCCCCCTCGTCACGGAGGAGCTCTGCGAGCGTGTCTTCGCCGGCGTGGCCCAGCGGCGGATGGCCGATGTCGTGCGCGAGCGCGAGGGTTTCGACCAGATCCTCATTGAGGCCGAGCGCCCGGGCCAGCGTGCGGGCAATGCTCGTCACTTCGAGCGTGTGCGTGAGCCGGCTGCGGTGGTAGTCGCCGTGGTATCCGGTGAAGACCTGCGTCTTGTGCGCGAGTCGGCGAAAGGCGGCCGAGTGAACGATGCGGTCGCGGTCGCGCTGGTAGGGGCTGCGAAAGGGATGCGGTTCCTCCGGGTGCATGCGGCCGGCCGAGTCGGCCGCATGCATCGCCCAGGGCGCGAGCGTCGCGGCCTCGCGGGTGCGCCAGTCGGGACGGCTCCAGAGCGGGGGGCCCGAGTGGGTCATGCAGGCGACTCCGAGGCGGCGGTTCTGAGCTGGGCCCAGAGGGCATCGAGCGATTGCGGCAGCACCCGCACGCCCGCCACTGACGGCATGAAGTTCACGTCGCCGCTCCACCGGGGCACGATGTGCCAGTGCAGATGACCGGGCACGCCGGCCCCGGCGACATGTCCGAGATTCAGGCCGACGTTGAATCCCTGTGCCTGCATGCACCGCTCGATCGTGCCGCACCAGGCGGCAATCCGCTGCTGGAGATCGAGGAGCTGCGGGTCGGCGAGGTCGGCCAGCGTCGCCCGATGATCGAGCGGGGCGACGAGCAGGTGGCCGTTGGCGTAGGGAAAGCGATTGACCACGACGACGCTCAAGGGTGTTCGCTCGATCACCCCGAGGATCCGGTCGTGGGCCGCCGCTGCCGCGGCGGCACGGCAGAGAAAGCAGGAGTGGTCGGCCCCGGGCCGCCAGTCGTGCACGACGACGGCAGATGGTCCGTCGTCGGCACCCTGCACGTAGCCCAGCCTCCACGGCGCCCAGAGACGGTCGATGTCCATGCCGAATAGCCTAGCCGAAACCGCCGCGGGAAATCGCGGGCGATTCCGGCGTTCGGCATCCGGGGCGGGTGTCATAAGATTGGGCACGGTCTCTCCCCGCGGTCGCTCCCCGCAGTTCGACACAGTTCGCCACCCAGTTCACCTTGTCGAGACAGCCTGTGGAATTCAAGGTCGCCCTCGAGGTCTTCTCCGGGCCAATGGACCTCCTGCTCTATCTCGTCAAGAAGCACGAGGTGGACGTGACGGAGGTGCCGATCGCGGCCATCACGTCGGAGTTCATCGCCTACCTCGACGTGCTCGAGGATCTGGCGATCGACCAGGTGGGGGAGTTCGTGGAGCTGGCCAGCGTGCTGCTCGAGATCAAGGCCCGGGCGCTCGTGCCGCGTCCGGAAGAGACGGAGGAGCCGGTCGAACTCGTCCGCGAAGATCTCGTGCAACGGCTCCTCGAATACAAGCAATACCGCGACGCCGCCACGATGCTGGAGGACCGGGCACGGCAGTGGGAGCTGCGGTTCGCGAGGCATACGGCCGACGAGCCGGCGGTTCGCATCGGCCCGGCGGAAGTGACGATCGGCGACGTGCAGGTCTGGGATCTCGTCGGCGCCATGTCGCGGGTCATGGCCAAACGGGAGAAGCGGCGGCCGCGGCAGATCGTCCAGGACGACACGCCGATCGAAACCCACGCCGCCCGGATCGAGGCGATCGTGGCCGAACAGGGCAGGGTGGCATTCACGCAGCTCTTCGACGACGATATGCCGCGGTCGCGGATCGTCGGCATCTTTCTCGCGGCACTCGAACTGGTACGGTGCGGCAGAATTGCGACCCGCCAGGATCGGCTGTTCGACGAGATCTGGCTCGAAGCCGCGACCGCCTCGCCCGACACGCCGCGGCCCCTGCAGTCTCCCACCACGAACCCTCCGACCACGACCGCGGATCCCGCATGATCGACAACTCGCCGTTCCGCACCCTCGTGCACAAAGGGCTCACCATCGAGGGCTATTCGCGGGCGGCCGTGCAGAGCTGCTGGCGGATCCCGGAGCTCAAGCTCGGCTTCGACCTGGGCTCCCAGCCGTGGGGCTTCATGGCCACGTCCACGTGGTTCATCACCCACACCCACCTCGACCATATCGCGGCGCTCCCCGTCTACGTGGCGCGACGGCGGATGATGAAGATGGAGCCGCCCACGATCTACCTTCCCGAGTCGGCGATCGAACCGATCGAGAGGCTCCTCAAGGCAGTGTCGCGGCTCGACCGGGGCCGGCTGCCATGCACGCTCCTGCCGGCCAGACCCGGCGACGAGATCGAACTCTCGCGGGAACACATCGTCACCGTGTCGAGCACCTGTCACACGATCCCGAGCGTGGGCTACGTCGTCTGGGATCGGCGTCGAAAGCTCAAGCACGAATACCAGGGGCTGCCAGGCGACAAGATTCGCGATCTCAGGCTCTCGGGCATCGATGTGACGCACGAGATCCGGGCGCCCCTGGTGGCCTACCTCGGCGACAGCTCCCCCGAGGGTCTCGATCGCTGCCCCGCGATGTTCGAGGCCATGATCCTGATCACCGAACTCACCTTCGTGGCCCACAGCCATCGCAAGGAGAAGATTCACAAGTTCGGTCACATGCACCTCGACGACCTCCTCGCCCGCCGCGACCGCTTCCGCAACGAGGTGGTGATCGCCACGCACTTCTCGACCCGCTACACCGA
>JBPCTA010000237.1:0-3040 GCA_051006595.1 Pirellulales bacterium | reverse complement strand
GCTCGGGGCAGGTCAGTTTGGGCGGGCTGCTTCCTTCAGGATCAGCATGTCGAGGGCCTGATCCGCCACAAGCTGCGTCAGCCTCGAGTTCTCCTTCTGGAGCTCCTGAAGCTGCTTGGCCATCTTCGGATCCATCCCTCCGACGTTCGTCCGCCCGCGATAGTACGTCTGCTGGCTAATGCCCAGCCGGCGGCAGACGTCGGGAACGTTCATGCCCTTCCCGAGGTCTACGTCAGCCTGCCGAAGCAAGCCCACGATCTGCTCTGCACTGCGTCGCTTCTTCACCCGAGAACCCTTTCACGCCCCACTCAGGGCACGAGGATTCTCTCACAAGACCTGGATCAGGATTTGGGGAGGGGGACAATGCCGGTTGGCCCCACAAAGCGCGGCAGGACTCGGCCCATCAGGCTCGTCACACGCGCTAGGGGATCATGACACCGTTGATCTTCTTGTTCGACGGAAGCTCGCCGGCCACCCCGTCAGCCTGGAAGCCGAACGAGATCTCGGCACCGGCGGCGATCGTGCCATTCCAGTCGGCATTCTTGATCACGTAGTGCGTGCCGACGTGGCTGACGATCACGGCGTTCCAGATGTTGACGATGTTCGCCTTCATGTCGAACTCCATCGTCCAGCCATTGATCGCCATCGTGCCGGTGTTTTTAATCTTCAGGTCGCCATTGAAGCCCGTGCCCCAGCCGCTCGTCTGCGTGTACGTCGCCGCCACGCCGCTGGTCGGCGTCGGAGCAGGAGTGGGAGTCGGCGTGGGGGTGGGAGTTGGCGTGGGGGTTATCGTGCCGAGAGGCGCCTGGCCGAACACCAGTTTGCCCACCTCGTAGACCGGCATGAACGTCGTCTTCGCCGGTGCATTCCGGTCGGTTGCGATGCCTTGGTGCGACCAGTCGTTCAGCGCGCTCCACGCGGAGGCCGGGAGCCCGCTCCGCAGCCCGATCCGGAACTGCGCTTCCCGCCAGTAGGAACTGCCGGTCCCCGGCCCGATCGCGGTGCCGGTGAAGTCGACCGTGACCGCGTAGATGTTCTTGGCCGCATCCCACACCTGTAGGCTGCCGACCGTGCCGCCCTGAATGTAGTTGCTCGTCACCTGCACGTCGGCGGCCGTATATCCAGCCGCCTTCACTTCCGAGATGTCGACGAAGTAGCGGAACGACAGGTTCGACGACATCCGCGCCGGCCACGCCGACTGGTTGTTGAGGAGCGCGCGGATCTCGGTGTAGCCGCTGCCAACCGTGTTCACCGCCGCCTGCACGAAGAACTCGTTGGTTGGCGTCTCCGCCGGCGGCATCGTGGCCACCATCTTTCCGCCGTATTCCGTGTAGAGCCGGGCCACGGCTCCCTGGAAGGCAGCGTTGTAGTCGAGGGCCACCTCGTTGCAGATGTAATTGCCCCGCGAATCGACGTAGTCGGTGTCGCTGGCACTCTGCGGGCCCCCGACGAGCGCCCCGTAGAGGATGTGGCGGTTGTTGGAGGGGGTGTTGACGTTGCCGTCGTACACGCCGCTGGCGCCCCGGTGGTGCGGATTGAGCGGCGGATTGTTGCCGAAGCCGACCACATAGCTGCGCCCCTGCGGATTGTCGCCGAGCATGTAGTTGATCTGCCGCACCGCGAAATCGTGGTAGCGGCCGCCCTTGTCACCCACGGTGTCGCTGTAGACGAGCGCGAGGAACGACGTGTCGGCCGAATACCGCAGTGAGCCCCACGTGTCGAGGAAGGCCAGACCACCGGCCGTGTACTTGACGCGTCCGCTCGAGTTGCCGACCGTCCAGTAGTCGAGCCACCGCTCGGCGTCGGCCTTGTAGACCGCCTTGCCCGTCACCTGTGCCAGAAGCACGGCGGAGCCGTAGGTCTTGTCGTCCCACGACTGCGTCCATTGCAGCTGTTGACCGGCGAGGCTCGCCGCGTAGATCGACTCCGCCTTCGCCAGGTAGGCCTGTTCGCCGGTGGCCTTGTAGAGCCAGGTCGCCCCCCAGGCCAGTTCGTCGTTGTAGCCGCTGAACGAGTTGTAGTAGGCCGCCGCGTCGGGGATGCTGTCGGAATACTTGCCCCGATAGGTGTCGGCGAAGGTGTAGAGTTCGCGAGCATTCTTCAGGAGCAGATCGGCGTACGCCGGGTCGGTTGGCCGAAACACGATCGAGGCCGCTGCCAGCGCCGCTGCCGCCTCACCCGCCGCATCGGAGCCCGGGTGCGTGGGATCGAGCTTGTAGGCGGGCCGGCCCATCGTCATGACCTCGGGCGCTCCCCAGAAGGCATGGTCGGTGCTGCCAGTGCCGACCTGGGCGTAGAACACGTTGGCCGACGGATGCGCCTTGATGAGCCAATCCGTTCCCCACTTCAGCGCATCGAGCATCTGGGGTAGCAGGCCGCTCGTGGCGTAGGCATCGCGGTACTGCACGACGCCGAGGCCGAGCAGCGTCATCGACGAGGCCATCGGCAGGGCGAACTTCACGTGATCGCCGGCGTCGTAATAGCCACCGCTGAGATCGACGCCCACGTCCGCGCCGTCGGTCAGCGCCGAGTCACCCCGCCAGTTGAGCGGGAAGTTCGCCGGTAGCTTGCCCGACCGCTGCGCGTCGTAGAAGAGCAGCGACTTCTGCAGCACGTCGGCGTAGTTGTAGGATCCGGCCGTCGCGGAATCATCGTTGACGATCGTGCCGGTGCCCGTGCCGTTGAGGATCGTCGCGGCAAGGGCCGTGCCGAGCTTCAGGATCAACGTCTCGTCCGGTTCGACCGTCGCGTCACCGATGACGGCGATGGAGACCGTCTTCGTGAGTTCGCCGGGCGCGAACGTGAGCGTGCCGCTGGCGGCGGTGTAATCGGTGCCGGCAGTCGCAGTTCCGTCGGCGGTCGAATACTGCACCGAGACCGTCTGCGAGGAGGCCGCGGACAGCGTCACCGTGAACTGGAGCGATGTCGTGCCGGTGTTGCCTTCATTCACCCGGCTGCTGGAAACACTCAGCGTTGAGAGGGTTGGCGTCGGGGTCGGCGTCGGGGTCGGCGTCGGGGTCGGCGTCGGGGTCGGGGTATC
>JBPCTA010000236.1:0-3383 GCA_051006595.1 Pirellulales bacterium | reverse complement strand
CTGGTGGACGGCGAGCACGAAGAGCTCAACATCACCTACGCCCAGCTCGACCGGAAGGCTCGGGCGGTGGGGGCCTGGCTGATGGACCGGGGGATGGTCGGCAAGCGGGTGTTGCTGCTCTATCCGTCCGGCCTCGACTTCATCGCAGCCTTCATGGGCTGCCTCTACGGCGGGGCGATCGCCGTGCCCGCCTACCCGCCCCGGAAGAATCGCTCCGTCGAGCGGATCGAGTCGATCGCCTCGGATGCCGATGGCTCGGTCGCGCTGACCACCCGCGACGTCCTTGACCGCTTCGACAGTCTGCGGGCGGCCGCTCCGAGCCTCGAGCATCTCGTCTGGAAGGTTGACAGCGAACTGGAGCCCAGCTGGGCCGACCGCTGGGACCGTCCTGACATCGACGGCGACACGCTCGCCTTTCTGCAATACACCAGCGGCTCGACCGGCACGCCCAAGGGGGTGATGCTGTCGCACGAGAATCTGCTCCACAACTCGCTGCGGATCATGCAGGCATTCGAGATCACGCGAAGCCAATCGGGCGTGTTCTGGCTACCGAGCTTCCACGACATGGGCCTGATCGGCGGCATCCTCGTGCCGCTCTACGGCGGCAAGTTCAACGTGCTCATGTCGCCCGTGGCCTTCCTGCAGAAGCCGCTCCGCTGGCTGCAGGCGATCTCTCGCTACCGGGCGACGATCAGCGGCGGTCCCAACTTCGCCTACGAACTCTGCGTGCGGAAAACGACACCGGAGCAGCGGGCCACGCTGGATCTTTCCAGCTGGTCACTGGCCTTCAATGGCGCCGAGCCGGTCCGCGCGGAAACGATCGATGCCTTTTGCGAGGCCTTCGCCCCGAGCGGATTCCGTCGCGAGGCCTTCTTCCCCTGCTACGGACTCGCCGAGAGCACGCTCATGGTGACCGGCGGCATGAAGTTCGAGCCGCCTGTGATTCGAGCGTTCGACGCGGGATCCATCGAGACCGGCACCGCGCAGACGCGGCCGGTCAAGGCAGCGGGGGCCCGGCCGATCGTCGGCAGTGGCCGCGAGCTCGACGGCCAGGACGTGCTCATCGTCGATCCGCAAAGCTCCGAGGCGTTGCCTCCGGGCCGCGTTGGCGAGATCTGGGTAAGTGGTCCCAGCGTGGCGCAGGGCTATTGGAACCGACCCGAGGAATCGCAGGCCACGTTCGGCGCGATGATCGCGCAGCCCGATCGCGACGACTCGCAGGCCGTCGCCAAGTGGCGGCCCAATCCCGGTCCCTATCTCCGCACCGGTGACCTCGGCTTCTTCGACTCCGGCGAGCTGTTCGTGACGGGCCGGCTCAAGGATTTGATCATCATCCGGGGCCGCAACCACTACCCGCAGGATTTGGAACACACGGTCGAGGAGGCGAGCAGCCTCGTGCGGGCCGGCTCGGTCGCCGCCTTCGCGGTCGATATCGACAACCGCGAGCGGGTCGTGGTGGTGGCCGAAGTCGAACGCGGCAAACGCGAGCCGGCGGAGATCGCTGCGGCGTTCGACGCGATCCGCAGCAAACTGGCCCGCGACCACGAAGTGTCGGCCGAGGGCATTGTGCTGGTTCGCCCCAACAGCATCCCCAAGACCTCCAGCGGCAAGATCCAGCGGCATGCCTGCCGGCGGCAGTTTCTCGACAGCACGCTCGAAGTCGTCGAGCAGCACGTGAGCTGGCTGACGCCAGCGGCCCCTGCCCCGACGGCGGCACCGGCGGGCTCGGGGCTGCCACGATTGGCGCGGCAGCGGCCCGTGGGCGAAGCGACGCGGGCCCACCGTCCCGAACGCGACCTCCCGCAGGAGATCGTGCAGACGGTCTTCGACCACGTTCGCCGCATCGCCAAGGAGCGGGCCGGCGAACTGACCCTCGACACCAACATCGTCGAACTCGGCCTCGATTCGCTGGAGCGGATGGAGATCGTTGCCAGTCTCGAGGAGGCCTACGGTGCCCGCTTCCCGGAGCAGGTGCTGCCCGAGATTGAGACCTGCCGCGAGGTCACCGAGGCGATCATCGACCACATGCCGACGGCGGCCAAGCAGCCCTCGGAACAGTCCGTGCGGATGGATGTCGAGATCGGTGCCGACGTCTGGGACATTGCGCAGTTTCCCGAGGTTCGTGCCCTCGAGCAAAACTTCGCGATGGTCCGCGACGCGGGCCTCGAAAACCCCTACTTCACCTTACACGAGGGGCTCACGAACGACCGCACCATGATCGGCGGCCGGGAGATGGTCAGCTGGGCGACCTACAACTACCTCGGCATGTCGGGCGAGACCGAGGTGGCCACGGCTGCCAAGTCGGCGGTTGATCGGTTCGGCACGAGCGTGTCGGCGAGCCGGCTCGTGTCGGGTGAGAAGACGATCCACCAGGAACTGGAGCGGGAGATCGCCCGGTTCGTCGGGACCGAGGATTGCATCACGTTCGTCGGCGGCCACGCCACGAACGAGACGGTGATCGGCCACGTGGTCGGTCCCGGTGATCTCGTGCTGCACGACGCCCTGGCCCACAACAGCCTGCTGCAAGGGGCGCTGCTCTCCGGAGCCCGCCGCCGGCCATTCCCGCACAACGACTACGACGCTGCCGAAAAGCTCCTCGCGCAGATGCGGAATCAGTATCGCCGCGTGCTGGTGGTGATCGAGGGGATCTACAGCATGGACGGCGATTACTCGGAGCTCCCCAAGTTCATCGGTCTCGCCAAGCGTCACAAGGCCCTGCTGATGGTGGACGAGGCTCATTCCATCGGCGTGATGGGCGTGCGTGGCCGCGGCATTGGCGAACACTTCGGCGTGAATCCCGAGGATGTCGACATCTGGATGGGCACGCTCTCGAAGGCGCTCGGCAGTTGCGGCGGCTACATCGCCGGCTCCAAGACCCTCATCCGCTGGCTCAAGTACACGGTGCCAGGATTCGTCTACTCCGTCGGCCTGCCGCCCGCGGCGGCGGGAGCATCGCTCGGCGCCCTGCGGCTCCTGCAGCGGGAACCGCAGCGGGTGGAACGGCTCCACGCCAATGCCCGGCTCTTCCTCCAACTGGCCAAGGAAGCCGGCCTCGACACGGGCCCATCGGGCGGTTCGGCAATCGTGCCGATCATCCTTGGCAACTCGATGAACAGCCTGCGGCTCTCCCGCAATCTCTTCGCGCGGGGTATTAACGTGCAGCCGATTCTCTATCCGGCCGTCGAGGAGAGCGCGGCCCGACTGCGGTTCTTCATCACATCGCGGCACACGCCCGACCAGATCCGTCGCACGATCACAGCGGTGCAGGAAGAGCTCGCCAAGATCGACCCGGGCTATGCCCGCCGATCGGCCTGACCGCGGGCCGCGGCCGCACATTCTTACCCGCGGCCTTACGGCCGGTCGGCTTGTACGGGCCCGAACTC
>JBPCTA010000235.1:0-3204 GCA_051006595.1 Pirellulales bacterium | reverse complement strand
GGTGACCACCCTCTTCATCTACTGCATCCTGGCGCTCGGCCTCAACGTAATGGTCGGCTATACCGGCCTCGTGCATCTGGGAATCGCCGCCTTCTTTGGAATCGGTGCGTACCTGTTCGCGATCCTGACGGTGCCGATGTATCCGTTTCAGATGCGGTTCGTAACGGCGGCGGCCGTGGCCGTGCTCGGCACGGCCGGCATCGGGCTCGCCTTGGGCGCACCGACGCAGCGATTGCGGGGCGACTACCTCGCCATCGTCACGCTCGGCTTCGGCGAGGTCGTTAAGGAGACGCTGCGAAATCTCGAGCAGATCACGGGAGGCATGAAGGGACTCAATCCCGTCCCCCCGCCCGGAGCCGGCGTGAAGATCTGGGGCACCGACCTCGGCCTTGCCTTCGCGATTGACCCGCGATGGTTCTACTATCTGGCGCTGACGGCGCTGGCTGCGGTGGTCGTGGCCATGCGGCGGCTCGAGACTTCGCGGCTCGGCCGGGCGTGGGTGGCCGTCCGCGAAGACGAGCTCGCCGCCTCGGCCATGGGCATCTCGGCGACGCGAGTCAAACTCTCCGCGTTTGCCATGTCATCAGCCGTGGCCGGGCTGGCGGGCTGCCTCTACGCGGCGAGTCTGTCGACCACGGCCGATCCCAACGCCTACGACTTCACTCGCTCGATCATGGTGCTGTGTGCCGTGATCCTCGGTGGGCTGGGAAGCATTCCGGGCACGCTGCTCGGCGTGGCGCTGCTGGTCGGCTTCGACACCGTCTTGGCCCCGTGGGCGGATTCCGCGATCCAGCAGTGGAACATCAATCCCACCGGATCGAGTCTGCTCTCCTTCAGCGGCTGGCGGCTGGCGATCTTCGGCGTGGCGCTCGTGCTCGTGATGCGCTACCGTCCTGAAGGGCTGGTGCCGTCGCGGCGGCTGGCCGCCGAACTCCACGAGGGCCATCCATGAGCCGGCGTGAGTCCCCGAGCCCGAGGAGTGCGAGCGACGCTGCATCGCTGATGGCCGAGCATCCGCTGCTCGACATCGACCGGCTCACCATCCGGTTCGGCGGGCTCGTGGCCGTCTCGGAGTTCGATCTCGAGGTGCCGGCGGGATCGGTCGTGTCGGTGATCGGTCCCAACGGCGCCGGCAAGACAACGGCCTTCAACAGCATCAGCGGTATCTACGAGCCAACGGGCGGCACAGTGCGGTTTCATGGCCGGCGGTTGGAGCGGGCGTTTACCCCGCGGGTGTTCTGGTCTGCCCTCGGGCTCGGCCTTCTCACTGGTCTCCTGTTCGCCGCGGCTGCGGTCGATATCGACCGGCTCTGGCTGGCGGTGGTGAAACGCGGAATGATCACGGGCGAGCCGTTCACCGCCTCGGGGGCCATCGAGCGGCTCCGCGGCTACTTTCGGGCCGAGCTCGCCATTGATCAAATGGCGGGCAAGTGGCGGGTGGTCAGCGCCGATGGGTCCGACGTGCTGGCGATCAAGCGAAGCCTCGACGAGGCGCGTGCCGTCAGGAATGAGTTGCAGGCGGCCGTCACCGCCCGGCGGGCAGGGCCCGGCACGATTCCCGACGCGACCGATTCGGAGCGGACCGGGACGACCTCGACGCCTGAGAAGCTCGCGATCAAGGAGGCGGTGCTGGATCGCCTCGCGGCCGGCAAGTCGCGAATCCGGTGGCGGGGTATCGCAGGCCTGCTGTTCGGCTCGATGCTCGGCACCGCCGGCACGATCGCCGTCTGGCGGCGAGGCCGCCGATCGCCCCACGTGGTGGCGCAGGCAGGCATCGCCCGCACGTTTCAGAACATCCGGCTGTTTTCCAACATGACGGTGCTCGAGAACGTCCTCATCGGCCTCGACCGGACCATTCCCGGCGGTGTGCCTTCGATGCTATTTCGCACGCCTGCGAATCGGCGGGCCGAGTCGGCTGCCCAAGGAAAGGCGGTCGAAGCGCTCGATTTCGTCGGACTCGCGGGCGATGCCAACCGCATCGCGGGCCAGCTGCCATATGGGGATCAGCGGCGGCTGGAGAACGCCCGGGCGCTCGCCACGGGCGCCACGCTGATCCTTCTCGACGAGCCCGCCGCGGGCATGAATCCCTCGGAAACAGCCGATCTTGCCGCCCTCGTGGAGCGGATCAAGGCCAAGGGGGTCACCGTGCTGCTCATCGAGCATCACATGAACGTCGTGATGCGGGTCAGCGACCGAGTGGCCGTGCTCGATCATGGCGTGAAGATCGCCGAGGGCACGCCTGCCGAAGTGCGGCGGGACGAGAAGGTGATCGAAGCCTACCTCGGTGGGGAGGCCTGAGAGATGACGCCGCTGCTGGAAATCCGTGACCTTGAGGCGGGCTATGGCCCCATTCGGGCGGTCGATCGGGTGTCGATCGATGTCGCCGAGGGAGAACTCGTGGCGCTGATCGGCGCCAACGGGGCCGGCAAGACGACACTGCTGATGGCGATCTCGGGCGTGGTGCCTGTCCGGGGCGGCGTGATTCGCTTCGCGGGCAGGTCGCTCGCCGGGCTGCCGCCGCACGAGATCCTGCGGCTGGGCATCGGCCAGGCGGCCGAAGGCCGCCGCATCTTTCCGCGAATGACCGTTCGTGAGAACCTGGAGCTTGGCGGCTTCACGCAGAAGGATTCCGTTCGATTGCGTTCCGACATCGACGAAGCCTGTGGCCTGTTTCCCGTGCTCGGCGAGCGGATGGATCAGGCGGGGGGCACGCTCTCCGGCGGTGAGCAGCAGATGCTGGCGATCGCCCGGGCCCTCGTGGGCCGGCCGAAGCTTCTGCTCCTCGACGAGCCGTCGCTCGGGCTCGCCCCCTTGATCGTGGCGAAGGTCTTCGACGTGATCGGATCACTGGCTTCGCGGGGCATCACCGTCATGATCGTCGAACAAAACGCCCGGGCGGCCCTCAAGCTCGCCACCCGGGGCTATGTGCTCGAAACGGGTCGGGTTACCCTCTCCGGCACCGGCCCCGATCTCGCCGCCGACCGCCGCGTCCGCGACGCCTACCTCGGTGAAGGCTGAGGTCGTTCCGTCCGTGTGGCCAAGGGGACTACCGGCCGACTACCGGCCCGAACCCTGGCCGGCCGTGACAGCTTCCATCACGCGGTCGAGGTTGAAACTGCCCGGCTTCTGCCGGGGTGGAAACTCCCGAAAACTCTGCAGCCACTGCCCCACGTAGGCGCCGGCCGGCGCGATCATGAACATGTG
>JBPCTA010000234.1:0-2620 GCA_051006595.1 Pirellulales bacterium | reverse complement strand
GCATGACGTTCGGGCCCGTCCTTGCGAACGGAGCCACGAGCCTGCTCCTCGTGTCGGACAACGGTGGTGGCATCAGCCAAGACCTCTACGCGCTCCAGTTCGTGCCCGAACCCGGGTCGATCACCATCGTCGTCGCGGCGGCAGCGGGGATCGCCGCCTTCCGTGTCCGCCGTGATCGGTCGCGGCGATCGTGACCATGATGCTCGGGTCGCAGCACAGTGTGTGGCGTCGCAGCCAACGCGTCACTTCCGCGACCAACCGGTGCCATCGGGCCGGTCCTCGAGGACGATGCCCGCGTCGGTGAGTTTGTTGCGGACGAGGTCGGCCGTTGCAAAATCCTTCGATTTCCGGGCGTTCGCCCGAATCTCGATGATCAGTTCCATGAGCTTCGCTGTCAGTCCGTCCTCGGAGCCGTTGGACTTCGCCTGCGGGGCCGTGAGAAACAGGCCGAGCACGCCCGTGAGCTCGCGGAGCGTGAGCATCATGGCGTCGAGCGTGGCCATCTCCGTGGATGGCTTCTTCGCTTCGAGGCCGTGCTGATCGATGAACTTGTTGACCACGCGGACAGAGTCGAAGAGCGAGGCGATCGCGATGGCGGTGTTGAAGTCGTCGTCCATCGCAGCGAGGAACTTCTCGCGGAGGGCCTTCACCTCCGCCCCAGCCGCGGCCACGGCCGCGTCACCCGCCCGGCGATCCCGGCAGGGGAGGTCGTAAAACGCCTTGCCTGACACTCGTTGAAAACGGGCGAAGAGCCGCTCGAAGGCCTCCATCGCCCGGCCGCTCTCGCCGAGTGGCTCCTCGCCGAAGTGGATCGGGCTGCGGTAGTGCGTGGAGAGCAGCAGCACCCGGATCGCCTCGGGGCGGTGCCGCGCGAGCAGGTTCTTGAAGGGCTCGGCTCCGGTCGATTTCGAGATCTTGGTTGCGGCTTGGGTGGCGGCCTGGGTCGCCGCGTCATCGGCCGCCGAGGCGGCATCGCGGGGCCGTCCCCCCACCTTCCCCGCGGCGCCCGCCGCCTGCATCAGGCCGTTGTGCATCCAGAAGGTCGCCATCGGGCAGTCGTGGAGCGACTCGCTCTGGGCGATCTCGTTTTCATGGTGCGGGAAGATGAGGTCGAGGCCGCCGCCGTGGATGTCGAAGTGCGGTCCGAGGATCGCCTTGCTCATCGCCGAGCACTCGATGTGCCAGCCGGGACGGCCGGGGCCCCAGGGGCTCTCCCAGGCGGGCTCGCCAGCCTTGGCTTTCTTCCAGAGGGCGAAGTCGGCCGCCGATCGCTTGCGCTCTGCGGTTGAGCCCCCTTCGCCCTGCATCGCCTCGACGGAGCGATTGGTGAGCTTGCCGTAATCGGCGTCTTTGGTGACGTCGAAGTAGACATCGCCGTCGCTGGCATAGGCAGATCCCTTCGCGATCAGTCCATCGATGAAGGCGATGATCGTGCCGATGTGCTCCGTGGCCTTTGGCATCTCGTCGATGCCGGTCACGCCCAGCACCGCGAGGTTCTCGAGATAATCGGCGGTCATCTCCTCGGCGAGTTTCGCCATCGTCGTGCCACGGGCGGTACTCTCGGCGATGATCTTGTCGTCGACGTCGGTGATGTTGACGACCCAGGTGACGTTCCAGCCCGAATAGACGAGGTGCCGTTTGACCGTGTCGAAGATGACCGGCCCGACCATGTGGCCGATGTGACTCGGCTTGTAGACCGTGGGTCCGCAGAGATACATCCCCACTTCTCCCGGCTTCACGGTGACCAGCGGCGACTTCGCCCGCGTCAGCGTGCTGTAGACCTCGATCGCAGGCAGCTTGTGCGCCGCGTGTGTTTCCGCCGTTGCCATCTGGCCTCCGCTTGTGCCTGGTCGTCGTCTCACATCCGTTCCACGAGCGCGACGCATTCAGCCGCGATCGCGAGCTCCTCGCCGATCGGGCCGATGCCCTCGCCCGTCTTCGCCTTCAGCCAGACCGCGGTCTCATCGATGCCGAGGATCTCCGCGATCCGCCGCCGGATGGCGGGACGGTGCGGGAGGATTTTGGGCCGCTGGGCGAAAATCACGCAATCCAGATTCACGATCCGCCAGCCCGTCTCGGCCACGCGGCTCGCCGCGCGACGCAGCATGTCGGCGGAATCCCGCCCCTTGTTGGCCGGATCCGTGTCGGGAAACATTTCGCCAATGTCACCGATCGCGGCGGCGCCGAGCAGCGCGTCGGTGATGGCGTGCAGGAGCACGTCAGCATCGCTGTGGCCGATGGCCGCGTGATCGTGGGGGATGCGCAGGCCACCGATCACGAGTCCGTCGCCGGGACCGAGGCGGTGCGTGTCGTGACCGAGGCCGATGCGGAACATGTTCTTCGAACTCCAGCGGGGGAGGCATGGTTTTCCCCTATACTCGCCGCATGCACAACTCCGATCCCAGCGCAAGGGCGGCAATTTCCGATCCGGTGATCGACGTGAAGGGGCTCGCCAAGGAGTATCGCGTCTACGACAAGCCAGAGGGCCTGGCGGCGAGTGTTCGGTCGCTCTTTCACCGCACGAGCCGTATCGTGCAGGCCGTGAAAGGAGTCGACCTGACCGTCGGCCGCGGTGAGTTTGTGGCTCTCCTTGGTCCCAACGGAGCGGGCAAGACCACGC
>JBPCTA010000233.1:0-3895 GCA_051006595.1 Pirellulales bacterium | reverse complement strand
CGGTTGCCGCCCGCGAGTTTAGGTCCGAGGCAGAGGCCCTCGACGTTGATGCCGAGTTGATCCTTCCAGAGCAGCGTCTTGCCGATGTGGGCTTCGGTCCGCTCCGCAAGCCCCTGTTCAACGCCGCTGACGTCGGTCGCCTCCCGCCAGTCCACGAGGTAGATCCGGTTCTCAAATGGCGGCAGGCCGGGGCAGCCCGATCGCTCGAGCACCAGCAGCCGGCCGTCGCCCAGCCCCGTGATCGCCGCCACGCCCGACAGCGGCTCGCCGGTAAATATGCGAAGGAACTGGTGCGGCGGATCGACGGCATACGCCAGTTGGATCGGCTCCTCGCGTTGCTGCTGGCCAGGTTCTGGAATCGCGATATGGGCGATGCGGACCACTGTGCCCGAGGCAGCCGTGGCCGCTGGTCCATCGGCAGACAGGGCCTCCTCGTTGGCCGTCCAGATGTGGCGGCCGTCGGCGTCGATGTCGAGCGACTCGAAGCCCCGGTTGGGACGCCGAGTTTCAAACACCTTCGGAATCGGAATCACGCCCAGCAGACTGCCATCGGCGATTGAGATGGCGCGGATCGCCGGAGTGTTTTCCTCGCAGACGAGCAGGCACGGGCCGGGGTCGGGAAAGCCCTGCTTGATCCGGCGGGCTGCGATCCGCTGCTGCAGCGACTCGGGGCAGATGGCCACGTCTTCGTAGTCGTGATGTTCGGCGAGGGTGACGATCTCGAGGTTTGAGGCCTCTTCGGGAGTGCCGTCGCGGGCGAGCGTGAGCTTGAAAAGAAGCAGCTTGTCGCTGTTGTCCATGATCGCCGCGTAGTGGTCGTCGCCCAGCCAGGCGATCCCGCTCAGGCCGGCGATCTTGACCTCCTGACCCTCGCGGTCGGTGCCCTTCTGCGGGAGCATGACGGAGCCCCGCTGAACGATGCGATAGGGAGGCTGGGCCGGTGGAGCACCGGCGGCGGCCCAGACGCTCCCGAGCACCGCCACGAGTGCGAAGCCTGCGGCGATCGTCCGAATGAGGGGCATGCCATGGTTTTACCACGGCTGCGGCGCGGGTGGCTCTGCCCAGACCTCCGGGTTTGTTAGAGTTTTGTCATGCCGAGCCCCGCCCCAGAGCCTCTTGCCCCCAGGCCCCTGACCGTCTGGCTCGTCAATCCGTTCGACGACATCCCGGGTGAAGGGCTTCCGCCCCTCCGCTACTGGACCCTGGCCCGCATCCTGGCCGCCCGGGGCCACGATGTGATCTGGTGGACCGCCACCTGGAGCCACCGCCGGAAGGCGATCCGATCGGCGCCGCTCGGCATCCGCGAGGACGAGGGCTTTGCGGTGCGGCTGGTGGCCGTGCGGCCCTACGAGAAGAACGTGTCGCTGGCCCGCTTCGGCAGCCACCGCGACTTTGGACGAACCTTCGAGCGGCTGGCCAATGAATCGATCTCCTCGGGCCAGCTGGAGCGGCCCGACATCATCCTCGCCAGCCTGCCACCGCTCGACAGCCCGGAAGCGGCCGCCCGGCTGGCCCAGAGGCTCGACGCCACGTTTGTGCTGGATGTGGTGGAAGACTGGCAGGATGCGTTGGACGTGTTCCTGCCCGGCCCGGCTTTTCTCAAGCGGCTCATCGCCCCATTCCTGCTCGGCGGAATGCACAAGCGGCGGCAGGCCCTGCTGGCGGCGGCCGACGCCGTCTCGGCGGCGACTCGCACCTATGCCGATGCCGTTCTCCGCGATGCTCCCGCCACGCTTCCGCGGCACGTGTGCTACGTGGGGGCCTACCCGCAGGAGTTTCCCACGCCGCCGCGATATGTAAACCACGTGCCCGTGCCCGAGGCCGGTGAGACGGCCGCTGCCGAGACAGTGGCGATCGAATGCGTGTATGCCGGCACGCTGGAGGCGGGCCAGGATCTCGACGTGCTTGCCGGGGCGGCACGCCAACTCTCCGCGGGAAATGTGACCGCGACGATTCATGTGGCCGGCACCGGCTCCGGCGAGGCGGCCCTGCGGCGAGCTGCGGCGTCGATGACGGGCGCGTGCCGGCTGGAAGTGCACGGACTCCTCGCCCGGCAGGCGTATGTGAATCTGCTTTCGCGGTGCGACGTGGGGCTCGTCTGCGTGAAACCCGAGTCGCTCGTGGCGGTGCCTTATAAGGTGTGCGACTACGCTGCTGCGGGATTGGCGATCGTGAACTCGCTGCCCGGCGAACTCCAGCGGCTGATCGACGAGCACGACGCGGGCGTGGCCTACACGGCCGGCGATGCCTCGTCGCTCGCCCGCGCGATCGCCGGGCTGGCGACCGATCGCAGCCGGCTCACGGCCTGCCGCCAGGGAGCCCGCCGGCTCGCCGCCGCGGAGTTTGACCGCGAGCGGACGTATCCGAAGTTTGCCGACTGGCTCGAGACGGTGTCGGAATAGGCCCGCGGCCTCACGGCCGGTCGGCTTTTGCGCGGGCGGTTTGGCAGGACTGCCCGCGGCCTTACGGCCGGTCGGCTTTCACCCGGGCGGCGGGTCGTACAAGCCCAACGCCGTGAGGCGTGGGAATACGGAACGCGATTGCACAGGATTCCTGCGGCCGTTAATATGAACGCACGTCCACGTGTGTTGTTTCGCGAAGCGAGCGGCGGGCGATATCCATCCGCCGCTCGATCGAGTATTGTTTCCCGCGCGATTCCTTTCGCATTCTCTGGAGACTTCTTGAATGACATGCGCGGTCAATCCTCCGTGGGAAGCGACAGCTGATCGACTCAAGTCGGCCGTGGAGCGACTTGTGGCGATCGCCCATCAGAGACTCATCATTCTCTTTGGTTCACGAGCCCGTGGAGATGCAGACGTCTTCAGTGACGTAGATCTGCTTGTGGTCGAGGCAACGGTCTCCGACCGATATGAGGAAATGGTGCGACTCAGCCGATCGCTGAGGGGTCTTCTGCTGCCGGTCGATCTACTCGTCGTGAGTGAGCAGGAGTTTGATCGCCGAAGTGAGACGCCAGGTACGGTCGAGCACGCCGCCCGCCGCGAAGGACGGGTGTTGTATGCCGCCTGATCAGCCCAACGTGCTGTTGCGGAAGGCGATGCAGGACAAGTTGGTCCTCGAACGACTGGTGAATGATCGGGACGTCGATGATGACACGCTCGGATTTCACGCTCAGCAGGCCTCAGAGAAGTTACTCCCCTTGGTTTGGGTTATCCGCGAACGCATGATCTTGGCGTTTTGATCGACTTATTGACCAAGGGTGGCATGGTGCTCCCGGATGAGTTGGCGGATATCGACCGACTGACACCGTTCGGTACCGTCTTTCGCTACGACGAGATTCTCGCGGTCACTGGTCAGGATCGCCATCGATGGCTTGCGTGGATCCGATTGTTGCGGACGATCGTGGTCACGATGGCGCGTTGACGGCTGAGGCTTGCTCAGGAAGCCCAACGCCGTGAGGCGGGGGAATACGCGGCCGAGTCGTAGGCGTGATGTCGTCCGGCACATCGTCTATGATTCGGAGGGTCGTGTGGTTCATGGTCCACACTTTCGTCCGGGAGGCTTCAAATGAAAGTAGCTCTTTTGAATCTCCACTGCTTGAACGCTATTGCCGACGACTTCGAGTCGCTCGAAAGCATCACGGCAGATGTGCGGCGGGCCACGCACGGCGATGTGTCGATAGACGACGTTGCCACCTGTCTTGGCGATCTTGCGAAGGACGGGTTAATCGGTGTCTTCGCATTTGATCGAGAGGCAAGACGGTACGTGCCTTTGCAAGGGGTTCCTGCCACGCTTGCCGACAAGTGGTTCAGCATCACCTCACAAGGGCGTGACGAACTCCGAACCAACTGGGTCGACCAGTAATGCGGCGGCTCGAGGAGCCTCGCGTGGGCGCCTGTACAAGCCCAACGCCGTAAGGCGTGGGGTGCATCAGGGA
>JBPCTA010000232.1:0-5138 GCA_051006595.1 Pirellulales bacterium | reverse complement strand
GCACTACTTCGTGCTCCTGCTGCCTTTCATGATCTCGTTCGTCTTCATTCCGGCGGCGATCGGCAGCATCTGCTGCATGCTGCTGGTGGCCTGGATGCCCCGGCTGCGGGTGCATGCCCTCTCGATCGGCGTCGGCATCGTCTGCATCGTGGCGATCTGGCTCGGCTGGTCGATGTTTTCCCAATCACGCATCGACGCGATGTCGGCGGACTTGTTCGAGCGAACGTTAGCCAGGCTGGCGGTGACCGAGCAAAAGTTGTTTCCGAGCTGGTGGCTGTCGAGCGGCCTGATCGAGGCCGCCAGGACGGAACGCGACGGCAGCGTGTCGGCGCCAGGGTTCGGGGAGGCCCTGAAGTTTCTGGCGCTGCTCGTCGCCCACGCCATCATGCTGCAGTTCGCGGCCGGCTGGCTCGCCCGGGTCGCCTACCGCCGGGGCTACAGCCAACTCGCCGGCGAGGTGCCGGCCCGGCGACGACGCCGTCCGCTGGGCTGGTTCGACCGCACCCTGGGCCACGCGGGCTTCGCCGCCGGACGGCCCCTGCGGCTCCTCCTCGTGAAAGACTTGCAGCTCTTTCGCCGAGACATCTCCCAGTGGTCGCAGTTCGTGATCTTCTTCGGGCTGCTCGGACTGTATTTCTTCAACCTCCGTTCCTTCAACTACAACAACGCGTATGCCTCGATGATCGGCTATTTGAACTTGGCGGTGGTGGGTCTGATCCTCTCCACCTTCACGACCCGGTTCGTCTACCCGATGATCAGTCTGGAAGGCCGGCGGTTTTGGATTCTCGGCCTGCTTCCCGTGCATCGCGATCAGATCGTCTGGTCGAAGTTTCTGTTCTCGTGTGTCGGCGGCCTGATCCCCTGTTGCAGCCTGGTGTTCCTCAGCGACTCCATGCTCGGGATGTCCTGGAGGCTGATTGGTCAGCACGAAATCTGTTGCGTCATGCTCTGCATGGGGCTCTCCGGCATCGCCGTGGGCCTGGGAGCCCGGATGCCCGACCTCCGCGAGTCGTCGCCGTCGAAGATCTCGTCCGGGTTTGGCGGCACCCTGAGCCTCGTGCTCAGCTCCCTCTTCATCATGGCGGTGGTGGTCCTGGCCGCGGTGCCAACCCATCTGTTCATCGTGTCGAGGGCCTTTGGCCCGACCTACATCGCCCAGCAGGGGATTCTCGCCTGGGCGGGCGGTCCCTGGGGCAGTTTCATCAGTCTCCTTCTGGTGGTCGCGCTCGGCCTTGCCGCGACGTTTATCCCGCTGGGACTTGGCCTGCGGGCCTTCCGCCAACTCGAAGCGTAGGCCTCCTCGGGCTACTCGCATGGGGGGCGGCCCGCGTTCCGTTAGCGGGGGACAAGAAATGCGGTTGCTTTGGAGGCGGTGTGCCGTCGAAAATCCTTGCGATCGAAGCCACTCCATGATGCAGCAGCCTTCCCACCCGCGATCCAGCCTGTTTCCCCGGTCTTTCGAGGCCGGGGTCAGGGTCGGAGCCGTCCAATATCTCAACACCCGGCCGCTCGTGCACGGGCTGGCTACGGCGGGAGTCGAGGTTTCGTACGACCTTCCCAGCAGGCTGGCCGACCGCCTCGCCAGCGGAACGCTGGACGTGGCCCTGATCCCGTCGGTCGAGGTCTTTCGGGGCGGGTATCGGGTGATCTCCGATGCCTGCATCGGCTGCCGCGGGCCCGTGATGAGCGTGAAACTCTTTTTCCGGACATCTCCCAGCAGCGTCATGAGACTGGCCGTGGATGAGGGTTCGCGAACGAGCGCGGCCCTCGCCCGCGTGCTGCTGGCGGAGCGTTACGGCGTGTTGCCGGAGGTAGAAACGTTGCCAATTGGCGCGGGGCTCGCCGACACGCGAGCGGATGCGGTGCTCTTGATCGGTGATCGGGCCCTCGATTCCCGTGGATCGGCCGGCCGCGACGCCGGTTCGTTCCAACTGGTTTGGGATCTCGGCGACGAGTGGTGTCGGTGGACCGGCCTCCCGTTCGTCTTCGCCGTCTGGGCGGCTCGGGACGGCATCGACGTCGATTTGCTCGCGCCTTTGCTCGCCCGTGCCAGGGATTCCGGCCTGGCGAATCTCGCGGCCATCGCGGCCGCTGAAGCCGGCGGCCACGGCCTCACGGTGCCCCAGTGCCTCGGCTACCTGCGTGATAATCTCCACTATCATCTGGGCCATCGCGAGCACCAGGCGCTCACGCTCTTTCAGCGACGCACTGCCGCGCTGGGCTTGTCGCCGCCCCATGATCGCCTGCGACTGGCTCGTGGCACGGCCGGCGGCGGGAGCATGACCAAGCGGCCGTCGGATATCGTCCTTCCTGGGAAAGCCTCGTGATCGCCCCGGGCTCCATCGCCGCCATCCTAGACGATGTCCTCGCGGGCGGGAGGCTGTCGGCCAGCAACGCGGTCCGCCTGCTCGAATCCCGCGATCTTGCGGCCATCGGTCGGGCCGCCGACACGATCACGCGGCGGCTCCATCCGGAACCGTTCCGCACCTACAACATTGACCGCAACATCAACTACACGAACGTCTGCACCGCGGTCTGCGACTTCTGTGCCTTTTACCGCGGTCCCAAGCATCCCGAAGGCTACGTGCTCGATCGCGAGGTGATTCTCGGCAAGATCGAGGAAATGGTGTCGGTCGGGGGTGATCAGATTCTCATGCAGGGGGGCCTGCACCCCACGCTCACGCTCGAGTGGTATGAAGACCTGCTGCGGGATATCAAGCGGCACTTTCCCCAGGTCAATATTCACGGGTTTTCGCCCCCCGAGATTCACCACTTCACGAAAGTCTCCAAGCGGCCGCTCGACGAGGTGCTGGAGCGCCTCGCCCGCGCCGGGCTCGGCTCCCTGCCGGGCGGCGGCGGGGAAATTCTCGTCGATCGGGTTCGCACCGCGATGACCCGCGGCAAGGTGCTGACCGACGACTGGCTGGAGGTGCATCGCGGCTGGCACCGCCTGGGCGGCCGGAGCACCGCAACGATGATGTTCGGCCACATCGAGACGCTCGCCGAACGGGTTGAGCACCTCGACCGCCTGCGAGAACTTCAGGACCAGACCGGTGGCTTCACCGCCTTCATCTGCTGGTCGTTTCAGCCCGACAACACCGAGATGGACGACATTCCTCCCGCCGGCGCCTTCGAATACCTGAAGACCCAGGCAGTCGCGCGGTTGTATCTCGACAACTTCGCCAATATCCAGTCGAGCTGGGTCACCCAGGGGCGTGAAATCGGCCAACTGGCCCTGCTCTTCGGGGCCAACGACATGGGCAGTCTGATGATGGAGGAAAACGTCGTCAGTGCGGCTGGCACCGTGCATCATCTCACGCTCAAGGAGATGAAGTCGGCGATTTCCGAACTGGGCTGGATTCCGCGGCGGCGAAACGTGTTTTACGAACTGTTCGAGGAGGATCCCGCGGCACCGTTGCTTCCCGGGCGGGCGTGGCCGCAGGGCGGGCTGCCGATCATCGAGCCCTCCTTGTCGGCTGCCTCGACCCTCCCGTGACGACTCGCGGTGGCCGCACCATCACGATCCGCTGCCGGCATCTCCTGCCGATGGACGGAGCCGTCATCGAGAACGGATGGCTGACGTTCCGCCGTGGCCGGATCATCGGTCTGGGATCAGGAGCCGGCAAACGCGGTCAGCCATCGACCACAGCCGGCACGCATCACGTCATTGATCTAGGCGATGCGGTCATCATGCCTGGGCTCGTCAACGCCCACACGCATCTCGAGTTTTCGGACCGAACCGAGCCACTCGATTCAACGGACGGTCTACCCGGCTGGATCGGCCGCGTGGTGCGACTCCGCCACGAGCGGCCGGCGAGTACCGATGGCCCCGGCTCCGTGGCGGCGGCGATTCGTCTTGGCCTCGCCGAGAGTGCCGCTGGCGGCGTGACGGCGCTTGGCGAGATCGCGACCACGGCCGCCAGCGAGGCATTTTCGCACGGGCCGCGGGTTCGTGTCTTCCGCGAGGCTCTGGGACTGTCGCCGGCTGCCGGAGTGGCCGCCCTCACCGCGGCAGTCCGCGACCTGGATCGTCTCGCCGCGCGAGGCGTGGCGGTGGGACTGTCGCCGCATGCTCCGTACTCGGTGGCAACGCCGCTCGGCACGGCTGTCCTTCGGGAGGCCGCGCGCCGCCGACTGCCCGTCGCCATGCATCTCGCGGAGAGCCCGGCCGAAGAGGAACTGGTCGCCTCCGGCAGCGGCCCCTTTCGCCGACTGCTCGAGGGGCTCGGTGTCTGGGATGCCGCGAGCCCTCCGCCCCTGCTCTCAGCAGCCGACTGGATTTCCCGACTCGCGAGGGCACACCGCGGAATCGTTGTGCATGGCACCCATCTGGGCCGTGATCCTGTCGCGATCGCGCGGCTGGCCAGGCATCGCGACCGGCTCTGCGTGGCCGTCTGTCCGCGGACCACGTGGGCGATCTCGGGCGTGCTGCCGCCGGTGGCGGTCTTCCGCGAGGCGGGCATCCGCGTGGCAATCGGCACTGACAGTCGGGGCTCGAATCCCGATCTCTCGGTGCTTGCCGAGTGCCGCACGCTCGCCGCCGCCGGCATCTGCTCGCCCGCGGAGTCGCTCCGCATGGCCACGGTCGAGAGTGGCTGGGCCCTCGGCTTCGAACGCCAGTCGGGCATCCTCGCCCCTGGTCGTCCCGCCGATCTCGTCATCCTCCGGCTGACGGCAGTTCATCGCGATCCGCACGACGCCGTCCTCGATCCCTCGACCCGCGTTCAGGCCACGCTCCGGTCCGGCAGGATCATCGCCGGCAGGCTGGAAACCTGAGCACGCGGCCGAGTCGCCCTACAGACGGCAGTTGCCGATCCGCCTACAGACGGCAGTTGCCGATCCGCGTTTCGATGACTGCCGACGCGCCGATGGCCTCCAGCCGCTCCATGACGGCATGCACGTCGCTCCGCTTCACCATGGCCCGCACCGCGCACCAGGCCGCATCTTCCAGGGCCATCACCGTAGGCGAGTTGAAGCCGGGGGTGATCGCCTCCGCTTCCGCGAGCCGGACCCGGGGCACGTTGTACTCGAGGAGCGACCAGCTCCGCGCGATGACGATGCCCTCGAGGCGGCGGACGATCCGGTCGGCGAGGGCGACATCACGGAGCGCCGGATGCTGCACGAGCACGGTCTCGTAG
>JBPCTA010000231.1:0-2500 GCA_051006595.1 Pirellulales bacterium | reverse complement strand
ACCAGTTCCCGCTCGAGGTCGGCGTAGGAGAGCCAGCGATGGGTGTCGTCGCCTGGCCGCCGCCAACTGCCCAGATGGATTTCGTAGATGCTCATCGGCGCCGAGAGGGCGTTGCGACCTGCGCGGGTCGCCATCCAGTCGCCGTCCTGCCACTGGTAGGCGGCAAGATCGATCACCTGCGAGGCGGTCCGCGGCGGCACCTCCGCCCCGAAGCCGTAGGGATCGGTCCGGTCGCTGTGGCCGACCTCTTCGGACACGCGATACTTGTAGATCGTGCCGGCAGCGAGCCCGGGCACGAACAACTCCCAGACTCCCGACGGAATTCGCTTTTGCAGCCGGTGCGACGAGCCATTCCAGCCGTTGAAATCGCCGACCACCGAGACGCCCTCGGCATTCGGCGCCCAGACGGCGAAGTTCACGCCTCGGACACCATCGTGGGTCTCGAGCTGGGCCCCGAGTTTCTCGTAGCTCTTCCAGTGGCGGCCCTCGCCGAAGAGATGCAGGTCGAAGTCGGTGAGCATGGAGTGGCTTGACGCGGCAACACGGGGGAAGACCGTACAATCGTGCCACACGGCAGGGCTTCACGCGGCCGCCGAAATCTGAATCGGTGGCCGGCATGGTGTCGGCCATGACGACTGCACCGGCGGAGGCAGGCCACGATGGGCTATGAGCGGTTCGGGGCGGTGGAACGCGAGATCTCGGTCGGCGGCACGTCGCTGACGTTTTGGCTGCCCCCGGATCTCGACGCGCTCATCGACGTCGAGGCCTTCGAGCGGGACGAACGGATTCCCTATTGGGCCAACGTCTGGGAGTCGGCGATCGTCCTCGCCGAGGAGCTGATGGCCATGGATGGCGCGGGGCAACGGCTTCTCGAACTCGGCTGCGGCCTCGCCCTGCCGGCCATCGTGGCCCGGCGCCGCGGTTTCGACGTGGTGGCGAGCGACTACGAGGAAGACGCCCTCGAAGGCGTGCGGTTCAACGCCGCCTGCAATGCGGCCCAGGGCCTCGAAACCCTCCTCCTCGACTGGCGGCGGCTGCCCGACGACCTTCCCCAGTTTGATCTCGTCGTGGCCGCCGACGTGCTCTACGAACCGCACCATGCCGAGGCCTTGGCGACCGTGGTGGCCCGCACGCTCGCCCCGCACGGCGCGGCCCTGATCACCGACCCCGGCCGTGCCCGGGCCGTCAACTTCGAGCCCGCGATTCGGGCCGTCGGGCTGGGCGTGGTCAGACAGCAGGCCCGTCGTCCCCAGGGCTTCACGGCTGGCCCAGCGATCGATATCTACCGCGTGACGCACCCTGCCTGAGGAGTCGCGGCGAACCAGTCCGGCCCTGCCACACTCCCCCAGACTGACGGTCACCCTGTCCCCGGTGGCCTCGAGTCACCAAGGAGTCGCGGAACAGGCCGAGCCGGTCCACAATGGGCCAATGCCGACGTTCCTCCCCTCAGCAAGAGCATGGCCAATACGGCTGACCACGGCACTTGTCGTGTCCGTGGCGACGCTGACGGTCTGCGGACCGACGCCCGCGATGGCGTTCGACGTGCAGCTCTCGATCGTTGATCCGGGCGGACAGTTCGATGCGAACGAACGGACCATCCTCGACGCGGCGATGGTGCGGGTCGAACGGATGTGGGAGACGGTGATTACCGGCTATCAGCCGAATATCAGCGTCGGCGGGATTCCCATCAGCGTCTCTCCGACGACGTCTGGGCTGGCCTCGGCGAGCTACTCGGGCACCACGCTCCAGGGAGGCTTTACGCTGGCGACGGGAGGCTTCATCAACGTCAACGTCAACGAGATCGAGAATTTTGCCAACTGGCAGGGTGTCGGCGCCAACGGCCGCAACTACATCGATGAACTGTTGGCGCACGAGGTGGGCCACGTGCTCGGCGTGGGAACGCTCTGGGTCAGCAACGGCGTATATGCCACGAATACGTTTCACTACACCGGCGCCTACGGGCTGGCGGCGTATCAGTCCGAGTTTCAACAGGCCATCGCGTTTATTCCCGTCGAAAATGCCGGCAATCCAGGCACGCCGAACGCGCACTGGGATCAGCTGATGCGAAGCAGCTTCCAGGAAGGAAATCCGAGCGATCCGTGGAGCCTCGATCCCCGTGTCGGCGTGGTCGATCGGGATGGTCGTGATCGTGGGCTCGAGTTGATGACGGGTGCCATCGATCCCGACTACGGCGAGCCGTTTCTGTCACGATTCACCGTGGAGTCGATGCGGGATCTCGGGTATACGGTCGCACGGTTCGAAGACTTCAACGGCGACGGGGCAGTCGATCTGCTCGACCGCTCGATCCTGCTGGCCAACATGGGCAGCACGGGCCTGGAGATCGACAGCATCGCGTTTGGCGACGCGAACCGCGATCGTATGATTACCGCAGCGGACATGGCACTCTGGGAAACCGCTGCGGGGGTGCCGGAGCCGGGATCGCTCGCGCTGGTGGGCGTGGTCGTCGTGGGCTTGGCCCGTTTCTTGATCGGGTCAGGCC
>JBPCTA010000230.1:0-3117 GCA_051006595.1 Pirellulales bacterium | reverse complement strand
TCTCGATCTGGTGACGCTCTCGAGGGATCTCCGCATCGACCTCGCGACCACCAACTCGAAGCAGAAGAAGAAGGATCTCGTCAACCGGCTCAAGATCGTGGAGAGCATCCGCGACAGCGAGAACAAGCCGGAGTGGATGGTTCTCGATGTGATTCCGGTGATTCCGCCGGATCTTCGTCCGCTCGTCATGCTCGACAGCGGCAACTTTGCCACCAGCGATCTCAACGACCTGTATCGCCGGATCATCAATCGCAACAACCGTCTCAAGAAGCTCGTCGATCTGAACGCGCCCGAGGTGATCATCCGCAATGAGAAGCGGATGCTGCAGCAGTCGGTGGACGCCCTCTTCGACAACAATCGCTGCAAGCGGCCCGTGCTCGCCTCGAGCAATCGGCCGCTGAAGAGCCTGACGGACATGATCAAGGGCAAGCAGGGGCGTTTTCGCGAGAATCTGCTCGGCAAGCGAGTTGACTACTCCGCGCGATCGGTGATCGTGGTGGGCCCGAATCTCCGGCTCCATCAGTGCGGGCTTCCCAAGAAGATCGCGCTCGAACTCTATCAGCCGTTCATCATTCGTCGGCTCAAGGAGCTTGGCCACGCCGACACGATCAAGAGCGCGAAGAAGATGCTGGAGCGGAAGGACGCCGAGGTATGGGACATCCTCGAAGAGGTGATCCGCAACCACCCGGTGCTGTTGAATCGCGCCCCGACGCTTCATCGCATGGGTATTCAGGCGTTCGAGCCGGTGCTCGTCGAGGGCAACGCGATCAAGTTGCATCCGCTCGTTTGCAAGGGCTTCAACGCCGACTTCGACGGCGACCAGATGGCCGTCCATCTGCCGCTCTCGATTGAGGCCCAGGTCGAAGCCCATACGCTGATGCTGTCGACCAACAACATCTTCAGCCCCGCGAACGGAGCCCCCATCATCTCGCCGTCGCAGGACGTGGTGATGGGTTGCTACTACCTCACCATGCTGATCGCCGGGCGAAAGGGCGAGGGGATGGTGTTCAAGAACTTCGCTGAGGTCGAGATCGCCCACTCGCTGGGCAAGGTTCACACGCACGCGAAGATCAAGGTGAAGCTGCCCCCGAATCGCCGTCTCAAGACGGAGGTCGAGGCGCAATCAAAGCCCGGCGCTGTGATCGAGACCACGGTCGGCCGCGTCCTTTTCAACTCGGCGCTGCCTGAAGGGATGCTCTTCTACAACATTCCGATGCGGTCCAGCGAGTTGGCCCGCGTGATCTCCGATTGCTATCAGGCGCTTGGCCGCCGCAAAACGATCGACCTGCTCGACGACATGAATCGGGTCGGCTTCGGCTGGAGCACGAAGAGCGGACTCTCGTTTGCCACGGACGATCTCATCACGCCCGCGAACAAGACGCGGATCATCGGCGATGCCGAGAAGGAAGTGATGAAGATCCTCAAGCGGTACCAGAAGGGTGTGATCACCGATGGCGAACGGTACAACTCGGTGCTCGACGCGTGGACCCATGCCCGCGAGCAGATCACCAAGGAAATGATGGCCGAACTGGAGCAGGACACCGATGCCCGCGACACCCGTCGCAAGGGCTACGTGAATCCGATCTTCCTGATGGCCCACTCCGGTGCCCGAGGCGGTGTGGAGCAGATCCGGCAGCTGGCCGGCATGCGCGGCCTGATGGCGAAGCCGTCGGGCAAGATCATCGAGACGCCGATCAAGGCGAACTTCCGTGAAGGCCTGACGGTGCTCGAGTATTTCAGTTCCACACACGGTGCTCGAAAGGGCCTCGCGGACACAGCTCTCAAGACCGCCGACTCGGGCTATCTCACGCGAAAGCTGGCCGACGTCGCGCAGAACGTGGTCGTGACGATGCACGACTGCGGCACGACGCAGGGCATCACGAAGGGAGTCATCTATCGTGGTGAGAAGGTGGAGGTGAGCCTCGCTGACGGCATTCGTGGCCGCGTGAGTCGTGCCGACATCCGCAATCCGATCACCGACGATGTGATCGTTCGCGAGGACGAAATGCTCACGCCGACCACGGCGCGTCAGGTCGAGGAGTTGGGCCTCGAGAAGATCCAGGTTCGCAGCCCGCTCACCTGCGAGGCCTCGCTGGGCGTCTGTCGGCTGTGCTACGGCATGGACCTCTCCACGGGATCCATGGTGGAGGAAGGCATGGCGGTTGGCATCATCGCCGCCCAGAGCATCGGCGAGCCGGGCACGCAGTTGACGATGCGGACGTTCCACATCGGTGGTGTTGGTCAGCGCGCCATCGAGGAGAGCGAGAACAAGGCGAAGCGTGGAGGAACGGTGAAGTTCACCCGGCTTCGCACCGTGCAGAACGAGCAGGGAGAGGCCGTGGTGCTCGCCCGCAACGGTGAGATGGCGATCATCGACGCCAAGGGCCGGGAACTCGAAAAGTTCGAGATTCCAGCCGGTGCGATCCTCAAGGTGAAGGACGACGAAGAGGTCAAGCCGGGCACGGTGCTCGTGCAGTGGGATCCGCACTCGATCCCGATTCTTTCGGAAGTCGCGGGCAAGGTGCGTTATGAGGACGTGATCGAGGGCGAGACGCTCCGCGTGGAGAAGGATCCCAGCGGCCATCTTCGGCGCATGATCATGGAGCACAAGGGTGTTTATCACCCGCAGGTCGTGCTCGAGGATGAAGCGGGCAAGATCCTCGACTTCTACTACCTGCCAGAGAAGGCCTACATCGAAGTCTCGCCGGGCGAGACCGTGGCCGCCGGTCACATTCTGGCCAAGACCCCTCGCGAGGCGTCCGGCACTCAGGACATCACGGGCGGTCTGCCCCGTGTGACCGAGATCTTTGAGGCACGCAAGCCGAAGGATCCGGCGATCATGGCGGAGATCGACGGCAAGGTCGAACTCCTGGGCGAGAAGCGGCGCGGCAAGCGAACGATCGTGGTCAAGAACGAGAGCGGTCTCGAGCGGGAGCATCTCGTGACCCACGGGAAGCACATGCGTGTTCACGCCGGCGACATCGTGAAAGCGGGCGAGGCGCTTGTGGACGGGCCGCTGGTGCCGCACGACATCCTGCGGATTTCAGGCGAGGAGGCGGTGCAGCAATACCTCACCCGCGAAATCCAGAACGTGTATCGGAGCCAGCGAGTCGATAT
>JBPCTA010000229.1:0-3605 GCA_051006595.1 Pirellulales bacterium | reverse complement strand
TCGACATAGAGCGTGCCGACGCCTCCGGAGATCGTCACGGCGAGGTGCGTCCAGACACCGGTCGGCAGTGGTGATGTTCCGTCGATCCGCTGCTCCGCCCCCGAACCGCCCGTCGTGATTGCGAATCGCGGGCCGGTTCCTACCTTCGGCGACAGGAACATGGTGACGTTGGTGCTGGTGCCAAAGTCGAAGATGCGACTGGACGTGCTCAGACTGCTGAGCTTGACCCAGGTCGCGATCGTGACGCTCGTCGCGCCGCCAACGATGCCGGCAGGCAGCTCCGCGCGGCCGCCGGCGAGCGAGAGTGCGTCGTCGATCTGGCCCGAGGCGAATCCGTAGGCCCCCGTCAGCGTGGCATTCATCCCGCCCCCGGCGCTGTCGGCGAGCGACGCGGTCGCAGAGGCATCGGCCCGATACCAGACATACCCCGGGCCACCAGCCGGCACGATCTCACCGGAGGCCAGTTGCCGCACGGCTTCCCCATTGATCCTGATCTGCGCGAGCTGGGCGGAGGTCAGGCCGGCCGAGGTGCCGATCAGGAGATGGTCCACTCCCGCCGTCCAGTTCGTGACCATCAGCGACGTGCCTGCGGTGAACGTGCCCGCCGCGGTCGCGATCAGAATGCTCGCGCCGCTCCCGAAGTCGATCGTGGAGTTGCCGAGCAGACTGAGAGTCCCGACGGTCTCACTGAATCCTCCGGTCGCGAAGGTGCCGCCGCCGAGCGTGAGCGGCGATGCATCCGCGATGCGATGGGCGGCGGCGAGCGCCAGCGTGCCAGCACTGATCCGGGTCTCGCCCGTGTACGAGTTGGAGCCGGCGAGCGTCCAGGTGCCCAGGCTGCTCTTGATGATGGCGACGGTGCCCGAACCGTTCGAAACCGTTCCCGCAATTCGGCCGTTGCCGCTGCCCTGGAGGGTGATCGTGCGAGCGCCTGTTGCAGCCGACGTGATCGCACCCATCGTCAACAGGCCTGAGTCGGACTGGATGATGGCGGTGCTCCCGCCCACCTCGAGCGTGACCGTGCCCGGCAAGGTGTTGGTGCCGCTGATGTTCTGAATGGCGACCGACGTGTTCGTGCGCATGGGAAGGCTGATGGCGTTGCCAAGGGCCACGTTGTTCGACAACTCGAGCCGCGCCGTCGTCGCATTGCCACCCGGGCCGATCAGCACGCCACCGCTTCCGAGGGCATTCGTGGCGGCGGCCCGCACGACTCCCGCCCCCGTGGAGGCGCCGATCGTCGTGCCTCCGCTGAACGTGCTGCCGCTCGCCAGCGTCAGCCGGCCCGCCGAGATCGTTCGCAGCGAGCCGGTGCCGGAGATCGCGCCGCTGATCGTCACGTCGGTCGAGCGATTGACCACGAGCGCGGCCTGATTGACGATGCTGCCGGCCAGGCTGCCCGTGCCACCGCCGTTGCCGATCGTCAGCGTGCCGGCGGTGATCGTTGTGCCGCCGGTGTGGGTGGCGTTGCCGGCGATCGTGAGCGTGCCGGCGCCGGCCTTCACGAGGCTCGCCGTTCCGCTGAGCGGCGACGTCACGACCAGGTCCTTTTCAAGTGTCCAGCTCTGGTTGACGCCAAGCACCACTTGGCCGGTCGTGCCGATCGTGCTCGCCCCGCCTCCGGCGGGGATTTCGATGCCGAGCCGACCGAGGGTGAGTGTCTGCGTGCCTCCGATGCTCACGCCGGAGGGGGCCGTGACGAGCAGGCTCTGCGCCGTGGCGTCGGCCCCGAGCGTGATCGATGGCAGGTTCGCGGCGGTCGCGGCGGCGAACACGACATCGGTCGTGAGGTCGGGCAGCACGCCCGAATCGACCGTTCCCGCCTGGTCGGTCGACCAGTTGGTATTGCCAGCCGTGTTGGTGCTCCAGGTGGCGTTGACATCGCCCCGCCAATAGAGGGCCGCCAATGGCACGATCATCGTTGCGGAGGCCACCGACCCCTTTGAATCCGTCGCGGTGACAACGAACTCGTGGGGCCCCAGGTTGGCGGTGGGAGGGGTGCCCGTGAGGCCGCCGTTGGCCGCCACCGTCAGCCAGGCCGGCCCGTTTGCCTTGGCATAGGTGATCGCATCGGCCGCGTCGGCATCGGTCGCCCGGCCGGCGATCGAGCCACTGAAGACCAGGCCCCTCGTGGCCGCCGCGGTGGTGATCGTGCGAGCATCGAAGGCGGGCCGGGCGTCGGCCATCAGACCGGCGATCTGCGCGGCGGTGAGCACGGAGTCGGTGATGAGCACTTCGTCGAGCCTGCCGGCGAAGAGCGGATCGGCGGAGAACTGGGACTTCCCGAGATAGTTCCGTGTCGGAGCGAAGTTGGCGGGCGTGATCGTGACCGCGTTGTTGGTAGCCACGAGACTCCCATTCACATACATCCGCGCCGCGCCCGCCCCCAACGTCACGGCGACATGCGCCCACTGGCCCGTGGCGATGGCGTTGGTCTCCACGATCTGTTCGGCGCCGCCGTTCTTGATCGCGAACCGCAGCTTCGAGCCGTTGGAGGCCGTCAGGAACATGTACGACGACGTGCCGTTGCCAAAGTCGAAGATTCGCTGCCAGTTACCCCCCCCATCGCGATAGACCCAGCCCGCGAAGCTGAAGGCGGTGCCGGTGGCGATGTCGGCCGGCAGTTGCACGAACGAGTTCACGCCGTCGAACTGCAGGGCCTGCCCCTGCTGGCCGGCGACATAGGTCGGCGGCCCCACCAGTTGCCCGCTGTGCCCGTAGCCGCTGGCGTCTTTCGTGTCGCCATCAAGCGGCAGCGCAACGATCCCACGGCCGGCCGTGTTGGCCGACACCGAGGGCTCCTGCACGTAGCCGATTGGCGAGGCATTGTTCTTGTAGACAAGGCCGGCGGGGGTGAGATTGCCGGACGAATCGACCATCTGCCGAACGGCTTCGACGGCACTGTAGATCGAATACCGCTCGATCCACGGCGTCGCATCAAAGGTGGTCGTGACGCTGGCGAGCCAGTCGGCATTCTGCTGGAGCGTTGGGTCGGCGGCGGTCGTCCAGTTGGCGCCGTTGTTGAACTCCGTCAGCCAGATCGGCAGCTGGTAGCGGTCGTAGACATCCTTGAGCCAGGCTGTGAGCGAAGCCGCCGACTGGCCGGCTTGATAGTTGTGGATGGCGATGAAATCGACCCGTAGGTTGGCGGCGATCGCCTTGTCCATGAACTCGTAGAGCCAGGCCTTGCCGCCGTCGGTGACGGCCGGTGAGCCGATCCGGTGGCCCGTCGCCAACAGGCCCGGCCAGGCCGCGATGGCCGCATCGACCGAACCGTTGCCGAGGTTGACGTAAGCGTCTTCCACCGGGTTGTTCGGCTCGTTGAACCCGAGCAGGTGCGTGACATTCTGCTTCGTAGTCGGCAGGCTCGGCCAGTAGGGCTGCTGCTTGATGGGCACATATTCCCAGTCGAGCGTCGACTCCAGGTTGTTGTTCCAGTTGTACCGCCATCCGGCGTCGAGAACGTCGGCGGCGATGTCGCTGGCCCCCTTCTTCTGCACCCACCGCCAGGGGAGCACGCGGACGAACTGCACCGCGTTGTCGAGTTGGACCGGCAGGATCGCGATGTCGAGATCATGGTCCTGCGCGACGAAGACCTTTCTGGCACC
>JBPCTA010000228.1:0-4255 GCA_051006595.1 Pirellulales bacterium | reverse complement strand
CGTGTCATGACACCACTGTACGGCGGGCGTGATCTGTTGGTTCGGTGCGGCGCCCGTGTAAATGATGTTCGGGGACTGCTCGAGTCCTTCATACGCCATCGGGTACACGAGCAGGTGGTCGTGCGCTTCGACGATGGGCAGCACGCTCTTGCGGCAGGCGCTCGTCCAGCAGCCGAAGATCACGCTCACGCCATGCTCCCGGATCAGCGATTCGGCCTGCCGGGCGAACGTCGGGCCGTCCGAGCCGCCGTTCGCAATCACCCACCGCACTGGCCGGCCCAGGAGGCCACCCTCGCGGTTGAGTTCCTCGAGCGCGAGCACCTCGGCGTCGATCATCGACCGTTCGCTCACGGCCATCGGACCGGTCTGCGAATGGAGAAGCCCCACCACGATCGGCCGCCGGTCGACGAGGAGGCGGTCGAGCGCGTACCACCCGCCGTCCAGCGTGGCCGCGAGCAGGGCGAACACGAACCACGGCAGCCGTCGGCGGGGACGTGCCCCCGCGGTGGCGAGGCCGCCCGGAGGCATCAGGCGTGGCGATCGATGATCAGAGGACATGCGGGGAGCGGGTTGGCGACGAGAGGGCGGCGTCGGGGACTGGTCCGCGGCACGGGAAAATCCACGCTCCGCCTATCATCAATCTTTGTCCATCTTTCCCGACCGGGCGATGCCCTGGCGAAAAAACCAGTTTTTGCGGGGAAATCCCCGCTGTTTTCCGCATCCGCAACGGTGGTGCGATGCGTATCGCCCCTACCATCGTCACATCCGGTGGCAGCCGTTCGCTGGCCGGGCCGCTCCGAATGGGGTATATGAAGGGAGAGGCAATGAGGCAGAGAATAATGGTTGTGGTCCATAGCCCGCTCTGACCGTCGGCGGTCTCGGCCATCCCGGCTTCCCCAGGTCTGCCGTCGAGCCATCACTCGTCAGAGCGATCACGCAAGCGATCAAAGAGGACGATCTCGAGGACGTATGCTGATGGAGTCGGTGGCGGCCAGTTCGCGCAAGAATGACGCCATCGAGCGGATCATCGGCGTTTCGCCGTGGGCCGAACAGGTCCGCCGGTCGATCGAACTCGTGGCCGTCCACCAGTCA
This sequence comes from Pirellulales bacterium, assembly GCA_051006595.1. Classification (GTDB taxonomy): domain Bacteria; phylum Planctomycetota; class Planctomycetia; order Pirellulales; family UBA1268; genus QWPN01. The sequence goes on along the minus strand of JBPCTA010000228.1, from coordinate 3,163 downwards.
AGCGTGCTCATTCTCGGGCCCAGCGGCACCGGCAAGGAGTTGATCGCCCGGGCGATTCACGCCTGCAGCGCGCGGTCCAAAAAGGCATTCGTGCCCGTTGACTGTGCCGTCACGACGGGAACGCTGTTTGCCAGCCACATGTTTGGCCATGTGAAGGGCTCGTTCACCGGTGCCACCTCGTCGACGCTCGGCTGCTTTCGGGCGGCCGAAGCCGGCACCATTTTCCTCGACGAGATCGGGGAAATGGAGCTCGAGTTGCAGGCGAAACTGCTCCGTGTGCTCCAGCAGCGGGTGGTGGTGCCGGTCGGGAGCCATCAGGAGATTCCTGTCGATGTTCGGGTGCTTGCCGCCACGAATCGTGACCTCGCAGGCGAAGTGAATCTGGGGCGGTTTCGTGAGGATTTGTTCTATCGGCTCAACGTTGTCGCGATTCGCACGATCCCGCTGCGTGAGCGGGTGGAAGACGTACCGGTGCTCGCGAGCCGGTATCTCGCCGAACTCGCGGCCCGGCACGGGATGCCCATGTGCGTGCTCTCCCCCGCGGCGATCGAGGTGCTGCAGCAATACGCCTGGCCTGGCAACGTCAGAGAACTGGAAAATGTCCTCGAGCGGGCCGTGATGTTCTCGTCCGGGGACCAAATTGACCCAGACGCGCTCAGCAGTCTGATGGTGGGTGGAGCCCCGGGAGAGACGCGAGTCGATGGCAGCCTCGCCCAGATGGCAATGGCAGCCACGCGGGGAATCGTCTCGCCCACGCCGCTGCCCGGCGTCTATCGAGTCGAACCCCGATTTCAGCCCGACGCCGGAAACGCCACCGCCGCAACACCGCAGAAGGCGGCCGTCGCCGGCGGCGAGGGGGAGGCCGAGTCCGAAGAGGCCTGGCCCACCTTGGCCGATGTGGAGCGGATGCATCTGGAGCGGACGCTTGCCGCCACCCTGCAAAACAAGTCGCTGGCCGCGAAGATGCTGGGCATCGACCGGTCCGTGCTTCGCCGCAAGCTCCAGCGGTATGGGCTCGAGGAGTCCGCTGACGGCGAGTGACCGTGTTGCTGCTGTGACGGCCGCCTCGCAGCGGTGCCTGAGCGGCATCCGGAGGGGTCAGCCGGCCTTGGCCCTCAGCACGGCCGTGTCCTCGTCCGGAACGCGAATCCGCAAGGTGGTCGAAGGGGGGCTGCGTCGTTCCTGGGAGAATCCGCGGGTTCCGCTGCCGAGGAACTCACGCAGGTGATTCACCGGTCCGCTTTCGAACTCGCTGCTCAGGACGTCGAGGACCTCCTTCCACGGCAGGCCGCGGCGATAGATCACCCGGTAGGCAGCCTTCAGATCGGCGATGTCTTCAGCTGAGTGTCCGCTGCGACGGAGCCCCACGACGTTGAGCCCGACGATGCAGCCACTCTGGCCATCGACCAGCATGTAGGGCGGGATGTCTTGGACGACCCGCGCATGCCCGCCGACCATGGCCAGCCGACCGATGCGGCAAAACTGATGCACCGCCACGGCTCCCGAGACGAAGGCTCGGTCCTCGACGGTCACGTGCCCGCCAAGCATCGCACCGTTGGCGCAGATGCAGTAGCTCCCCATGACCACGTCGTGACCGAAATGGCCGCCGGCCATCACGTAGTTGTGGTCGCCGACCGTGGTCGTAGCCTCCGGCTTGAGCGCTCGATGGATCGTGACATGCTCGCGGAAGACGTTGTGGTCGCCGATGACGACGCGACCAACCTGCTGAGGGCGGGCGACGTGCTGCGGAGCCCCGCCGATGACCGCGTGCTCACCGATTTCGTTGTGGCATCCCGTCGTCACGCCGGACTTGACGACTGCCCCGCTGGCCACCGTGCAGAAGTCGCCGAGCTGCACGTCATGCTCGATGGTGGCGAAGGCGCCGATCTTGACGCCGACACCGAGTCGTGCATCCGGACTGACAACGGCCATCGGATGGATGCTCACGGCGGGCCTTTCGCTGGAGAATGGCAAGGGGACCGCGGGGTTATCGGCTCGATTCGCAGCCCGATTCAATGCCAGTTTTCCGTTGCAGGCAGATCTTTCCCCGTCCCTCCGAACGAGCCAGTCCGCGGCCCAGCCCAAACTCCCTAATCCGCGTCGAAAGCCTATACTCGTTCCAGAGGAACCGGGCCGTCCTCCGAAATCAACGCCTGTCTTCCAGACCCCACCCAAGCAACAGGGAGTGCCGATGGCAATCAGGGATGAGCGGTATGCCGCCGCGGAAAAGCTCAAGGATGGCGGCGATTTGGCTGGAGCCGTCAGCCTCCTGGAGGCGGTCGTCGCCGAAGATGCCGACTTCGCGCTCGCCCACTCCGCGCTCGCCGCCTGGTGCACGCGACTGGAGAGGCATCCGGATGCGGTTCGACATGCCCGTCGCGTCGTCGAACTCGAGCCCCGCGATCCCTTCAGCTACACCGCGCTCAGCGTCGCCTGCATGCGGGCCGGGCTCATCCCGGAAGCCGAAGATGCCCTTGCCCGCTCCCGAATGTTGCAGGGCTAAAAATCGGTCGGAATCAAGCGTGCTTCGCCCGCGGCCTTACGGCCGGTCGGCTTTCACGCGACGCCCCAAAGATCCGTTAGCCCTGCGGCTCGGCCGCTGGTGGTGAAGAGATCTTCACGCCAAGCGCGTCCTGGAGTTTGCTGAGTCGCTCCTTGTCCTCGGCGGAGAGCCGCGACATCTCGAGCCCTCGGCGACGCCCTGCCTCCAGAGAGGCCGTGGCCGCCGACTGATCCCCCGTCTGGAGTTGAGCCCAGGCAAGATGGAGAAACTTCACGTCCGAAGGCTGGAGAATCGCCTCTTCAAAATCGGCGACTGCCTCGCGATTTTCGCCGGCAGCCAGACGAATCATGCCCCGGGTATCGAGCAGATCGGGCAATGGTCCGAGTTCGCTGATGGCCGCCTCGATGAGTGTTTTTGCCTCAGCAGCCGTCTCTGACTTCGCGAGATGAAAGGCGAGGTTGTTCGACACGATCGCCTTTTGCATCCCATCCATCTCGGTGCTGGCCAGCAGCGCACGATAGATCTTCTCAGCCTCGCCAGGGCGGCCCTCGAGGGCAAACAACTCCGCCTCGAGCAGTTGGATCACGACCGACCCCGGATCGACCCGCTTGGCCTTTGTGAACCAGGGCTCGAGTCGCTTGGCCGACTCTCCCGACGTGT
>JBPCTA010000227.1:0-2837 GCA_051006595.1 Pirellulales bacterium | reverse complement strand
TGATCGCTCTGCTGCCCCACCATGAACGAGGCCGCCGTGGCAATCGACGTGATGGTTCCGCTGAGCGTCATGGTGCTCAAATCGCTGACGAACCGTTGGTCGAGCAACTCCCCACGGTCGCGGCGCCGAGCGTATCATCAGTAGACACGACCGACTGGTCGATCGGCCAGTGCGACTCCGTGACGGCCTCCGAGAACCACGCGATGAGAAATCCTCTGCCATCGGCTGATGGGATCGATGCCCGCTTCGCCGCGATCCTCCGCGGTGAATGGCTGCCGTTTTTGCCCGCCCGATTCCGCGAGCCCGCGGCACGGGCGGTCATTCAGGTCGTGGTCGCAGGCGTTGTCCTCCTCACGATCGCTCCCTTGGCCGATTCGAAGGGCGAGGCGTGGATGGAGGCTTCGTTCGCCCGCACGCTCGCGGCCCTCGCTGCCACCCGCGGCCTCGACAGCGGCATTTCGCTCGCCCAGAGCTCGGAGGTGAGTTTCTCGTTTGGCCCCGGCGGCAGCATCGGCATCGGCCAGGCCCTCGACCCGATCAACGATCTCGTCGAGCAATATGGCGCGTTGCTGCTCACGAGCACCACGGCCTTGGGCGTGCAGCGGCTCGGGATGCAGATCGCCAAGACGCTCGGCTCGTGGCTGTTTCTGCCGGCCCTTGTCGCCCTGGGCATCGCGGCCCTCTGCGGCCCCTCCGGCCAGCGGTCGTTCGTCGGCTGGAGCCGCAGGCTTTTCGGCCTCGCGCTCTTTGCACGGCTCGCGCTGCCCGCTGCCGGCTGGATCGATTCGCTGGTCGCCGACCGATTCCTCGAGCCCAGTTATCAGCAGGCATCGGCGGCGGTGGCCGAGACAACCGAGAAGATCGAGCGTGCCGAGGCCGACGACGCGGATCGCCCCTGGTATGAGCGATACAACCCCGTGGATGCCCTCGGCGACCGGGCCCAGAGGCTCTACGAATCGCTGGCCGCGGTCGGCGAGTCGATCGTAAACCTCGCCATCTACTTCACGATCTCCACGATCATTCTTCCGCTGGGAACCCTCTGGCTCTTATCCCGGCTTACGGGAGCCTTCTTCTCGAGTCGGGCCGACCGCTGAGGCTTCCGGCATGCTGGGTGGAATCAGCCCCGCGCGGCGGTTCGCACGTCGGCGAGCAGCGCATCGATGTCGGCGTCGGTCGTCGCCCACGAGCACATGAACCGGTAGCCGCCCGCACCGATGAAGTTGTAAAACATCCAGCCCTTTGCCCGCAGGCCATCCGCGATCGGGTCGGGAAGCCTGGCAAACACGGCATTGGCTTGACGATGCCCGAGCACCTCGAGCCCCGGTACGCCGCGAAGGCCTGTCTCGAGCCGCGCGGCGGCGGCATTGCCGCGGCGGGCATTGTCGAGCCAGACATCGTTCTCGAGCAGCCCCACCCAGGGGGCCGTCAGATACCGCATCTTCGACGCGAGTTGCCCGGCCTGCTTGCAACGGTAGGCAAACTCTTCCGCGAGGGCGGTATCGAAGAACACCACCGCCTCGCCCACCCCCATGCCGTTCTTCGTGCCGCCCAGGCAGAGCACATCGACCCCGACGTCGCGGGTGATTTCCCTCGGCGCGACGCCGAGAGCCGCCACCGCGTTGGCGAATCGGGCGCCATCCATGTGCAGCCGCAGCCCGTGCCGCCGGCAGGTCTCGCCGATGGCCGCAAGTTCCTCGATCGAGTAGGCCGTGGAGAGTTCTGTGGCCTGGGTCACGCTCACCACCTTCGGCTTCGGGTAGTGGATGTCGCGACGCCGCTCGACGGCATGGGCAATGCCCTCGGGGGTCAGCCTCCCGCCCGGCCCCGACAGAAGCAGGAGCTTCGTGCCGTTGGAAAAAAACTCGGGAGCGCCGCACTCGTCGGTCTCGACGTGCGCCACTTCATGGCAGAGGATGGCATGATACGACTGGCACATCGCCGCCAAGGCGAGTGAGTTGGCGGCGGTGCCGTTGAACACGAAGAACACCTCCGCGTGCCCCTCGAACATCTGGCGGATCAGTTCGCAGGCCCGGTCCGTCCAGGGGTCGTTGCCATAACTCGGCTCGCAGCCGGCGTTGGCCCGCTCCATCGCCTCCCAGGCGGCCGGGCACATCGGAGCCGTGTTGTCGCTGGCAAACTGGCAGCCGGGCGTCACGGAATGCGACATGAGCGATACCTCGTCGAGAAAAACCGTCGCCGGACATGCGCCGGCCAGCTTGCCCTCAGGCGATGCCGAGCACGTCGCGCATCGAATAGAGGCCCGCCGGCTTGCCGACCAGAAACGCCGCGGCGGCCAGGGCGCCTCGGGCGTAGCAGTCGCGGTTCGTCGCGCGGACGTTGACCGACAGCGACTCGCCCTCCATTCCAAAGAGGATCGGGTGCTCGCCGGGATTGTCACCCGCGCGGACGGCGTGGTAGCCGATCTCGTCGGCAGGCCGGCCGCCGGGCCGACCCTCGCGGCCGTGGGCCGCGGTCGTCTGCCCCATCGCCTGCTGCACGATCGAACCAAACTTGAGCGCCGTGCCGCTGGGGGAATCCTCCTTGTGCCGATGATGACACTCGATGATCTCGACGTCGGTGCGGCCGCCGACACCAGAGAGCAGGGCACCGGCCCGGGCCACCAGGTCCATCGCGACATTCACCGCCAGGCTCATGCTCGGCGACTGGAGAATCGGAATCGTCTTCGCGGCTTCGACGATCGCCTGCCGCTCCGCAGCCTCGAGCCCGGTCGTGGCCACCACGAGCGGCACCTTCTTCGTCACGCAGGTGGAGAGGATGCCGGCCACCGCCTCAGTCAGCGAGAAGTCGATGACCACGTCGGCAGGGCACTACAAGCC
>JBPCTA010000226.1:0-3014 GCA_051006595.1 Pirellulales bacterium | reverse complement strand
GGCATGCCCCACGGCTCGCTTGATGCCCCCCTCGTCCGCGCTCACGACGACGATGTCTTCCTTCGGAATCTCGAGTGACTGGAGATGGTTGTTGAGCACGGGCGCGGCGTAGAGATGATCCACCGGCACATCGAAAAAACCCTGGATCTGGGCGGCGTGGAGGTCCATGGCGAGCACCCGATCGGCGCCGGCGCGGGTGATCAGGTTGGCCACGAGCTTGGCGGTGATCGGCACACGACCGGCATCTTTGCGGTCCTGGCGGGCGTAGCCGAAGTAGGGAATCACCGCCGTGATGCGAAACGAACTCGCCCGCTTGAAGCTGTCGATCATCACGAGCAGCTCCATGATGTGCTCGTTGACCGGCGGGCTGGTCGACTGGACGATGAACACGTCGCGTCCGCGCACGTCCTCGTCGATCTTGCAGGAGATCTCGCCGTCGGGAAATCGCCCCAGCGAAATCTTGCCCATGGGCAGATTGAGGTAGCGGCAGATGTCTTGCGTCAGCGCCGGATTTGCCGGGCCGCTGAAGATCTTCAGATCGTTCATGTGTGATCGCTCGAAAGGCGACGGGGTGGCTGCGGCGGGCCGCGGCCGGAATCAGCACTGTGACCGCGCGGGCACCCGCCTTCAAGCCACCTGCATGGCTCCGGGGCGTGACGGTATCCTGACTCGGTCTTCGTCCGGTGGCACGGTGGCGGCCGGCGATCAGACTCCGCTGGACACTTCGGCTTGACACTTCTGGAGAACGACCATGTCGTCGCAGACCCTGCAGCTCATCACCTCGCATCGAGGGGCCTCATTTCCGGCCGCGGATCGCGTCGACGTGTCGCTTGGCCGACTGGCAGTGCGCACCCGGCGGCTCTCTGGCGGCCTGCGGGAGGGGGTGCTGCTCGTGGAACTGGTCGCGGGCGATACGAAGGTCTTCGTCCTGCCCGACCGCGGCCTGGGCCTCTGGAAGATGATGGCGGACGGCGTCGAACTGGGCTGGCAGTCGCCGGTGCATGGGCCCGTGAATCCACGGTTCGTGCCCCTCGCCGATCCGTCCGGCCTCGGCTGGCTCGACGGCTTCGATGAACTCGTGGCCCGCTGCGGGCTGGTGAGCAACGGCGCCCCCGATTTCGACGGCTCGGGACGGCTGTCGCACGGACTGCACGGCCGGATCGCCAACCTGCCGGCCCACCATCTCGACGTCACGCTCGACGAGGCCGCCGGCACGATCACGCTCACCGCCGCGGTCGATGAGACGCGATTCCTGGCGCATGCCCTGCGCATGACGACATCGCTCACGCTCCATGCCGACCGCCATCGCGTGGCCTGGACTGACAGCGTGAAGAACATTTCCGACCGACCGGCCACCATGCAGATGCTGTATCACGTCAACTTCGGGCCGCCGCTGCTCGGGCCCGGGGCAGAACTCGTGGCAGCGATCGAAGAACTCGCGCCGCGCGACGCTGCTGCCGTGGCCGATGCGTCCACGTGGGATCGCTATGTCTCACCGCAGGGGGGCCGCGCCGAGCAGGTGCACTTCGCCCGGGTCAGGCCCGGTGCCGACGGCCTGGCCACGGCGCTGCTGGTGGGGCCGGATTCCCGCAATGCGGCGAGCCTCTCGTGGCGGGCGGAAACACTTCCATGCTTCACGCTCTGGAAGAACCAGGGGGGACTCGCGGACGGCTACGTGACGGGTCTGGAGCCGGGCACGAACTATCCGAATCCCCGGTCGTTCGAGGAAGCGCAGGGTCGGGTCGTGCCGCTTGTCCCGGGGGCGAGCATCCGCTTTGACCTGGCGATCGAGCATTTCGCGGGGACCGCGATCGACGCGGAGCGGCAGCGGATCGCGGCGATGACCGGTGGCGGACCCGTGGTTCACGCGCAGCCGCGTGCCGGATGGAGTCGGCCATGAATCGTCGGCTGCTGGGCATCGTTGTCGTGTTCTCCCAGTTGGCGACGGCCGGCGAGCCAGCGCCGCTGCCGCCGGTCTCGGGCGACGCCGTGATCCGCGGCCCGGCCGGCGGCTCGGAGATCGTGATCACGACGACGTCGCGGGTCGCGGGGGCGATCCACTCGCTGACCTGGAACGGCCGCGAGTTCATCGACTCCCACGACCATGGCCGGCAACTGCAGAGTGCATCGAATCTCGATGCGGAAAGCACGCTCTTTGCCGAGACCTTCAATCCCACGGAGGCGGGCTGCGAACGCGACATGGCCGGGCCCACCAGCACGAGCCGGCTCATCTGGCTTTCAGCGGCTGGTCGGAATCTGGTCACGGTCAATCAGATGGCGTTTTGGCTGCGGCCCGGGCAGGCGAGCGGGGGGCATCCCGCGAAGAACACCACCGCGCTTTCGAATCATCTGCTGCAAAAGGCCGTGCGAATCGGCGCGGACCATTTGCCGATGCCCGCGCGTGAGCATGCAATCCGATACGCAGCCACCTTCACGCTCCCGGCCGACGAGCGGCATACCGAGGCCACGTTCGAGGTGCTCACGGGCTACATGCCCGCGGCGTTTCGTGTCTTCCACACGATCGGGCCCGACGGGACGATCGGATTGCTGACCGACGGCCCCGGGGAGCAACCGCTGCCCGTCATGGTGTCGACGGCGGACGGAGGCCATGCGATGGGAGCGTGGTCGCCAGCGGTCGCCCGCACCACGGGAAAGCCGGCCACCTACGGCCGCTTCTGGTTCGAGCGCGAACAGGTGTCCAAGTGGAACTGCGTGGTCCGTGAGTTCGCCGAAAAGGGCCAGGTGCTCTAGCCTGGTGCGTATTCGTATCTCCAGTGGGTGGCAGTCGGCTCTCGCGATGAAGTCAGCCGCTCGCTGGCGGCCCTCCAGCAGGAGCACGGCCCGCCGGGGCCATGAGAGCCGGGAGCGACGAGCACTGCTCGCCCGGAAGGCGAGCCTTGTCCGACAAGCCCGCCGGGGCCATGAGAGCCGGGAGCTGCCAGCACTGCTCGCCCGGAAGGCGAGCCTTGTCCGACAAGCCCGCCGGGGCCACGAGAGCCGGGAGCGACCAGCAC
>JBPCTA010000225.1:0-4672 GCA_051006595.1 Pirellulales bacterium | reverse complement strand
CTCCGACTGCTCGGCGTGGTGCTCTGCATGTACGAGGCATCGACCCGTCTGGCCGGCGAAATTGGCCGAGACGTGGACGCCTTTTTTTCCGGTGGCGGGGCCGCCCATCCGGCGTGGAGCGGCGGCCGGCTTTTTGCCACCCGCATTCGGCGAAACATCCGTCTCGCGGAGGCGCCGAGTTTTGGGCAGTCGATCTTCGACTACGCAAGCGATTCGAACGGCGCCGAGGACTACGCGGAGCTGGCAGCCGAAGTCGATCAGGCGGCGGTTGTCGGTCGGATCGCGGATCGACGGGTGGCCTGAGAACCGCTCGGAGGCAGGTCCGTGCCGGATTCCGGTCCGTACAGTTCCGGGATCCACCAATACCGCGACTCGCAGGGATCAATGCCCATCAGAATCCCAGTCTGGTCGAAGTCCTCTGCCGACACGAAAGGCGGGGCGGCCGGACACCCCTGCGAGACCGCGGGAACGGTTTGCCCAGCAGGCCGCGGCGGTTGCAGAGGGTTTTTCTGAAGCATGCTGCGGATGCGGCCCGAATCTCCGAACGGCGGCCAGTGAGGTGTTGCTGGCACGGCCGGTGCGGGTGGAAGTGCCCGGAACGCGAGTTATCTGTCGGACGTTCGGGAAGACGAAGGCCAGTATTCCCAGCCCGCGTCGAGTTTGCCGATAGTGTGCCTTGGGGTGATTGGGCAATCAAGGAATGTCCAGTGGTTTGGTTGCTCAGGCATTGGTGGCCCTTTTTCGGCTATGATTTTCGGGTGAAATCTCCTTGATCGGGGTGAGTCCATCATGTTCCTCGTGCAGTCACTCGGCTGGTTTCTGACCGCGTTCAGGCCCGCAGGACCGGGGCTTGCCCGCCGGTTAGCGATGGCCTGGGCATGCCTCACCCTCGTGGGGTGGGCCGGCCTGTCTTTCGCTGCCGCTCCGCAAGGCTTTCGCCGATTGGCTCCGGGCGCCCTCACGGTGATTCCGGCCGACAAGACCGCCGACGACACGCTCCGTCGGGCCGACATTCTGGAACTCACCAAGGGCCTTGCTGGCCTCGCCTGGACGCCGGAAATGGCGGCCGCCAACACGACGCTCGTGGAACGGGGCCGCGGCCGGGAATATCCGCGGGATATCTGGTGCCTCGAGTTCGCGTTCAAGCCGCCGCGGATGCTCGATGTCGACGTGCCCTCCACGGATGCGCGGATGCAGCGGAAGCGGATCTGGTACATGGTCTATCGAGTCAAGAACGTCGGCGGCCGCCGGCTTGTCATGGCCAAGGACAACGCCGGGACGCTCGATCCGGCGCAGCGGCGAACCGAGTCGTTCGAGTCGCCGATTCGCTTTCTGCCGCACTTCGTGCTCGAGAGTCTCGAGCCGGTTGAGGGCGGTGAGGGGCTCGCTTTCTACCGAGGGTATCTCGATCGGATCCTGCCTTCCGCCATGGAGGCGATCCGCCTCCGCGAGGATCCCCGGCAGACGTTTCTCGACAGTGCCGAGATGTCGGCCACCGAGATGGCACCGGGTGAAGTGCGGTGGGGAGTGGCGACGTGGGAGGATATCGATCCACGAATCGACTTTTTCTCGATCTATGTTCGCGGCCTGACCAATGCGATCCGCTGGCGGCAGCGGCCGGGATCGGTGATCCAGCCCAACGATCCGCCGGGCAGCGACATCGAGGAAACGCTGGAAAGCCTGCGGCTCGACTTCTGGCGGCCGGGCGATGATCGCGACGGCGGCGACCGGGAAATGAGCGTTGGCTTCGCGGGCATGTTCGAGCGGATGTCGCTGGGCGGAAGGCTCCTGACCGCGGCGGGCTGGCCGCAGCATGCGACCGCGCGGCCCGAGGCCGGCCTCGATGCCCTGAAACTCTCGTGGAGCGATCTGCTCGAACCCGACGCTGGTGGCGGCGCGGCCAGTCTGATGCCGCTCGCGACGATCCTGCGGCGAGCCGCGACCGTCGTCCCGCCGGCGGAGCGCATTCCGGCGTTGCGGGCGGTCTTCGGCGATCTCGGCGTGGCCTCGATCGAACAACTCGTCGCTTCGGCCGCCGGTCCGGTGGATGCGGCCCAGGAGCAGCAACGAACGGCGGCGCTCCAGCGGCTCGAGCTCACTCCCGACGCCGTGGCCAAGGAGCCGCTCGCAGCCCTTGCCACGATCGTCCGGTCGCTCGAGGAGAAGCCTGATGTCGATGCCCGCCGTGCGGCTGCGGCGGCCATCTTCGGCCCTGCAGCGCGGCGGATCGAGTGGCTGGCCGACGCGGTGGGCAAAGCCCGCTGCCTGGCAACGCTGCAAGACATCGATGCCGATCGGGCAGCGATCCGAGGGAAGGATGCCTTGGCAGCGTTCGAGACCTTTCGGCCAGCGATCGACGGGCTCGACGAGGCCGACAAGAAACGGATCATCGAGGGCCTGGCCGCGGACGATCCCCGACGGCAGCGGATCGAAGACCTCGACGATCAGGCCCGGGGGGCTGCCATCACCCAGCTGGTGCTGCAGGGGGTGTTCGGGCCGCGTGGACCGGATCTCTATGCCGCGGCCGTGGCGGTGCACGAGGGCATTGACCATGCCTGGGTTTTCCGATACGAAACAGACAGTGGTGGGCTCTGAAAAGCCCTGAAAAGCGAGGCTTGTGTTCGCGTCGTGGCCACGAGTTGCCCGCTTCGAGATTCCCGTCGAGATTCGCGTTCGGTTTCCCGGCGGCCCGAAGGTAGGCTGGTCGGTGAAGAGAAGGTGAGGAGAAGAGAGAGCAATGGCACATAAAAAAGGTCAGGGTTCGAGCCGCAACGGTCGTGACTCCAACGCGCAGCGTCGGGGGGTCAAGAAGTTCGGCGGCCAGCAGGTTCGTGCCGGAAACATCCTGGTGCGGCAGGTTGGCACGAAGTTTCATCCCGGCTCGAACGTCGGGATGGGCACCGATTACACGCTCTTCGCGCTCACCGATGGCGTGGTGTCGTTCGACCGCGAGGGTCGGCGTGTTAACGTGGTGGCGGGAACGTCTGCCTGACGCCGCCGCCGGTGATGGCTGCTGGTGATCTCCGAGGGGTGCCAGCGTGTTCGTCGACCGTGTTCAGATCGAAATCGCCGCCGGAAATGGCGGCCGCGGCATGTGCAGTTTCCGGCGCGAGAAATACGTGCCCCTCGGTGGACCCGACGGCGGTGACGGCGGCGACGGCGGGAGCGTGATCATGCGGGCCGAGCCGGGAGTGGACTCTCTGGCCGCGCTCGCGCATCGCAAGCAGTGGCGGGCAGCCCATGGCGAGTCGGGCGGGCCGGCCAACTGTCATGGCCGCAACGCCGAGGACCTCACGCTCCTTGTGCCGCCCGGAACGATGGTGATCGACGAGGCCACCGGCCTCGTGCTCAAGGATCTGGCGGCGGCCGGCGAGTGGGTCGTGGCCGCCCAAGGGGGCGCGGGCGGCTGGGGCAACCAGCACTTCAAGTCATCGACCAATCGCGCGCCCCGCGAGACCACGCCGGGCGTGAAGGGGGAGGTTCGACGGCTCCTGCTCGAACTCAAGGTGATTGCCGACGTGGGCCTCGTGGGCAAGCCGAATGCCGGCAAGAGCACGCTGCTTTCGCGGCTCTCCCGGGCCCGGCCTGAGATCGCCGACTACGCGTTCACGACCAAGACCCCGATCCTGGGAATCGTCGCGATCTCCCGCGACCGCAGTTTCGTGCTCGCCGACCTTCCGGGGCTGATCGAGGGAGCCCATACGGGCGTGGGCCTCGGACACGAGTTTCTGCGGCATGTGGAGCGGGCCGGGATTCTGGTGCATGTGGTCGAGCCAATGCCGATGGACGGCAGCGATCCGTTGACGAACTATCGGGCGATTCGCGACGAGCTGGTGCGGTATGACGCGGCACTCGGGGAGCGACCGGAAATCGTGGTGGTGAGCAAGTGCGAACTGCCGGGAGCGGAGGATGTGCGGCAGGAGTTGGCCCGCGCGATCGGCCGCGAGGTGATCGCGGCGAGTGCCGTGACCGGTCAGGGCCTCGATGCCCGTCTGCGGGCCGTTGTGGCGGAGCTCGACCGGCGGAGGCAGTCGGCATGACGGCGGCCGCCGACGGCGACACCATCGTGCTGGCGGATGTCGGCAACACACGGATCAAACTGGCCGTGCTTGTTGCGGCGGACCGGGCCTCTGCCGGCGGGCATCGCGGCGTGGCGGCGCTGCCCGGCGTGAGTGGTCGCCAGGATCTGCTCAGCCGCGAGTTTCGGCCATCGAATCTGCAGCACTGGCTGAGTCGCGTTGCGGCAGGGCCGACGCTGATGCTGATCGCGAGCGTTCACGAGTCGGCCGCCGTCAGGCTCGAGGCGGCGCTCGCGGAGGTTTCGGCCACCCGTCATCGACCGATTCGTCAGCGGCGCGTGGGCCGCGAGCATCTTCCTCTGGCGGTCGAGGTCGTTGAGCCTGCCCGCGTGGGCATCGACAGGCTCGCGGCGGCGGCGGCCGCCGCCGCCGCCAAGGATCCCACGCGGCCGGCGGTTGTCATCGATTGCGGCACCGCGACGACGGTCGACATCTTTTCTCGGGAAGGTGCGTTTCTCGGGGGGGCGATTCTGCCCGGGCCCGAACTCCTCTCCCGAGCCCTCGCGGAGGGCACGAGCCGGCTGCCTGCGGTGGCTGAACTCGACGGGGGCGCGGTTCCGACCATGCCCGGCCGCTCCACGCAGGCGGCCATC